>JALUWC010000179.1 GCA_027019885.1 Geoglobus sp. | reverse complement strand
AGACATCCCCTTTCTTCTGAGCCTTCGTTTTCAATCCAGCAACGTCCGAGCCTCCCTGAGGTTCTGTTGAGGCAATTCCGAAAAATGCCCTTCCCTTTGCAACCTCAGGTATTATCTCCTGGCGTGCCTCTTCTGTTCCAAATAGCTCAAGGGCAAATGGCCATCCTGTGTTAAGAAGCGCATAAACTGCCAAGGCGACAGATGGATCGGCATATGCTATTTCCTCCATCGCAATTGTTGCCATTGTATAGCTACCTCCCTGCCCCCCGTACTCCTCACTGCACGGAATGCAGAACAGTCCCTGATCCGCCATCTTCTTTATTATGTCAACAGGTATATCCATCGGATTCTGCTCAGATTTCTTGTCAACCTCAATCCAGTTGGGAGCTATGTACCTCTGGCAGAACTCCCTCACGCTCTCTCTGAAAAGCTCCTCCTCCTCAGAAAAGGTCAAAACCGTATTTTTCGGAAAATCTATCACGCTCACTTTATCACCTCACCCAAACTGGTAATGGACCCCAAAACCACCTCTGGGGTATTTCCATTCAAGCTCCTCAGGACATGCCACCCTGCATGTCCCGCACTCAAGGCAACCCTCATGGTTGAAATATATTTTCCCATCCTCCTCTCTGTAAAGTTTTGCAGGGCAAACGTAAAGACAAACTTTAAGGCTGCAGTTATTGCATTTCTCCTCTTCTGGCTTTATGTGTGGCTCGGAATCTACTGTGAAGCTCACAAGACCCAGTCTGTTCTCTATGCTTTCCATATCACAACCCCCTGAAGGCTGATAAAAAGTCTAAGATCATTCTCAGCTTTCTGCCCTTCGTTTTGTCCATGACAACATCATAAAGTCTGTTTGACTCTTCTCTGACATCGAAGATTCCTCCCATAATCTCAACCATCATCCTTGCGTACTCATCGAAGAATCTGGTATTTTCAAGCACATTTAGTGCTTTTCTGAACTTCTCAAGCTCCTTCATGATCAGAGATTCTTTTATCTTGTTCTCATAAATCTGTCCGGAAAGTCCTGCATCTCCTATATCCATTGCCTCCCTTATGCTGTCTGCAGCAAGGATGCCGGAGTAGAAAGCAAAGTCAACCCCTCTGATTGTGAAGCCCCTATTAAGGACGAATCCTGCTGTATCTCCTGCTATTAGGATGCTGTTCCTATGGAGTTCTCCTGGGACACCTCTAATCCCAGCCTCAGGAACAAGGTGGGCGGAGTATTCTATCATGCTCCCCCCTTTCAGGAAGGTTGCAACATCCTTGTGAGCCCTGAATTTTTCTGCAACATCGTAAACCTCTATCTTATTTTTCATGGCAGAATCAACTCTCACAACTACTCCGACAGACACTGTGTCCTTGTTTGTGTAGATAAACCCGCCTCCATGTGTGAATATGGGATACCCAACAAAGAGGTTTGCAACCCCCTCATCGCTTTCAACATCAAATCTGCTGTTTATCTCACTTTCTGACAGCTTGAAAACTTCTTTGACGCCAACAGCAACCTCTTCAGGCTTCCAGTCACCTCTTATGCCCAGCTTCATCGTGAGCATTGGATTGACTCCTTCCGCAATAACAACAGCATCGCACTCTATTTCTTCGCCATCTGCAACCACCCTTGTGGGGTTTAGCTTTACATCCTCGACCATTATTCCCGGAACAACCAATGCCCCTGTATCCTCAACTCTATCTGAAAGCCATCTGTTGAATTTCGTCAGGATTGCAGTAAAACTGCACGTTTCATCTGAAGAATACTCGATGCTCACACTCTCTTTATCATCCAGGAAGGTCAGCCTCTCCTTTTTAACCCATCTCTCCACCGGAGCATCTTTAAAACCTTTGACGTACTCTTCAAAAACCCGGCTGTATATTCTTCCACCATAAACACTCTTCTCACCAACATTCTCTCCTCTCTCGATAAGAAGTACGTTGAGCCCATTTTCTGCCATTCTGTAGGCTGCTCCAAGTCCTGCAGCCCCACCACCGATGACCACAGCATCAAAGCGATCCATGGTACCACTGAGAGTAACTGAATGCTACATTTTAATATATTTTTCGATATTCTCTTACCAATGTAATGTAAAAATGGCAAAATATTTTACAATGGTATGATAAGGGCAAAAATATACTGTACAGCCTACAGGTCATGACCGTCATCGCATTGACATAATCTGGCTGTTTAAAAACATCCCAGTCTGAGTAAACTTAAAGCTTACGAATACTGGAATTAATGCACCATAACATTATTAAACCAATTTATAATGGCAGAGCTAACACTGTCTGGAGGTGGATGGATATTCTGGTTGAGGTGAGATTTCACGGTAGAGGCGGACAGGGAGCCGTTACAGCAGCAGATTTGCTTGCCGTTGCAGGATTCAAGGATGGTTATCACACCCTCTCATTTCCAATGTTTGGAGCAGAAAAAAGGGGTACGCCAGTTGTTTCCTTCCTCAGAGTTTCAGACGAGCCCATAGTCATAAGAGATGAGGTTAAAACTCCCGACTACGTTATTGTTATGGATCCATCGCTGATTGACGTTGTTGATGTGCTGTCCGGGTTGAAAGAGAATGGAATGCTGATCGCAAACTATCCCATGGGGAGTGAGGATTTAAGGAGAAAACTGAACGCTGACAAGGATATTTACGCCATAAACGCAACAAAGATGGCAACAGAAATTCTTGGAAGACCAATAACCAACACAGCAATGGTTGGGGCGCTTGTTGGTGCGACAGGGATAATAAGTATAGAGAGTGTTGAGGAGGCAATTATGGAGTTTTTTGAGAGTAAGGAAATAGCTGAGAAAAATGTAAAGCTTGTGAGGCAGGCTTATGATTACATGAAGGAGGTGTGCGGATGGCAAAAATGAAGCTTTACATAGGGGCAAGCAACCCCCCTATGTCATCCGAGATGAAAACAGGAGACTGGGGGACTGAGCTCGCCTACATTGACAAGGAGAAGTGCATCGCATGCGGACAGTGCATAACATTCTGCCCCGAGCCTGCAACAAGCATGGTTGAGGAGGATGACAAGAAGTATGCGATTGTCAATCACGATTACTGCAAGGGATGCTGGATATGCTATACAGTCTGTCCTGTTGATGCTATTGAAATGAAAACGAAGGATATTTACAAGGTAGAGGTGTGATGATATGAGGAAGGTTGTTAGGGGTTTTTACGCTATTGCTGAAGCTGTGAGACTCTCAAAGCCCAATGTAATAGCTGCGTATCCAATAACCCCTCAAACTGAAATTGTTGAGAATCTTGCAGAGATGTACGCAAATGGGGAGCTTGGAGATGTGGAGTATGTCACAGCGGAGTCTGAGTTCGGAGCGGCATCAATGGTTCTCGGTGCATCTGCTGCTGGAGCGAGGGCATTCACAGCCACAAGCTCGCAGGGTTTGTTGCTGATGACAGAAGTCCTTTACAATGCAGCAGGCATGAGATTGCCAATAGTCCTCGTTGTTGCAAACAGATCTGTTTCAGCTCCTCTCAGCATATGGAACGATATTCAGGACAGCATTTCTATAAGAGACGCTGGCATCATTCAGCTATACGTTGAAAGCAATCAGGAAGCCCATGACATGGTTCCACTCGCATTCAAGGTAGCCGAAAACAAGGGTGTGCTGCTGCCGTTCATGATATGCGTTGATGGATTCAAGCTCACTCATGCCTACGAACCAATTGATCTGCTTGAGCAGGAGATTGTCGATAAATTCCTCCCACCGTATAAGCCAGTTGTCAAGCTGGATGTGAACAATCCGGTTGCAATGGGATGCTATGCCCCTCCTCCTTACTACATGGAATTCAGGGTTGCAATGGAGTATGCCATGGAAAGGGCAAGAAAAGTGATGATAGATGAATTTGAAAGCTGGTATGAGCTTACAGGAAGAAACTGGGGTGGACATGTTGTTGCTGAAAGCTGTGAGGATGCTGAAGTTGCTGTGGTGGCAATGGGGTCTGTTGTTCCTCTTGTCAGAGAGGTTGTGAACAGGATGAGGCAAGATGGCAAGAAGGTTGGATTGCTGAAAGTCAGAACATACAGGCCATTCCCCTCTGAAGAGGTCAGGAAAGCACTTGAAAATGCCAAAAAGATTATAGTTATTGAAAGAGCCCTTTCCATTGGTGCAGAGCCACCTGTTACGGCAGATGTCAAATCAGCACTCTTCGGAATTGATGCTGAAGTGTATCCAGTGGTGATGGGCCTTGGAGGGAGAGACATCCCGAGAGAGCTCGTGGAGAAGGTCATTGATGATGTTATGTATGGAAAGGTCAAGCCTGAAAAGAGATTTGAAAGCCTCAATGAGTTTGAAGAGGTGATACCATGAACTATTTTGGCCCAGGTCATGGAGCATGCCCGGGGTGCGGGTTTCCAACAGCCATAAGAGGTGCAATTGAGGTATTGGATGGAAAGGTTATAGCCGTCAATGCAACGGGCTGCCTTGAAATCGTGAGCTCAATGTATGGCAGAAATACATGGGGGGTTCCCTACATACACTCAGTCTTTGAGAATTCAGCAGCAGTTGCTGCTGGAATTGAGACAGCTTTAAAAGCATTGAAAAGGGAAAAAGAGGGTCATGTTGTTGTTTTTGCGGGAGATGGCGCAACATTCGACATAGGAATCGGCACGCTTTCAGGAATGATGGACAGGAATCACAATGTGATATACATATGCTATGACAATGAGGCATATCAGAACACCGGCAACCAGCAGAGCATGGCAACGCCTCCCGGGGCCAATACAACCACAACTCCAGTTGGAAAACTCCAGCCCGGAAAAACGGGTAAGAAAAAGGACATGGTTGGAATAGCAGTGGCTCATGGTGTGCCGTATGCAGCATCTGCAAGCATAGCCTATCCGAAGGATTTTCAGAGGAAGGTGAAGAGAGCTTCGGAGTTTGAAGGTTCAAAGTACATTCAGGTTCACTCTCCCTGTGTGGTAGGATGGGGGATAGACGGAAAGCTTACAGTTGAGGTTGCAAGGCTTGCAGTTGAGACAGGTCTTTACCCCCTTGTCGAGTACGAACATGGAAAGCTCGTCAGAGTTAGAAAGCTGAAACAGAGAAAGCCTGTCGAGGAATATCTCAGGCTACAAAGAAGATTCAGACACCTCTTCAAACATGAAATGGGTAAGGAAATGCTGGAACGACTGCAGAGAATTGCTGACGAGAATGCCGAAAAGTACGGGCTTGATGCCTGATTTTCAATTTTTATGAAGTCATCTGAAGCTCTTGGCATATCCAGAAAAATTGCCGAAGAAGTTGAAAAAGCTGTAAACAGGATTGCAGGCAGCAAAGAGGCTGGAATAACTGTTGCAATGGGAAAAGATGGGACACCAACAAAAAAAATCGACAGAGTTGCAGAGGATATAGCCCTCGAAATTCTGGGGGAGTATGATCTGAGGGTTGTGACGGAGGAGTCTGGCATTGTTGGAGATGGAGACACAACCGTCGCTCTCGATCCTCTCGATGGCACCTTCAATGCCACGAGAGGGATTCCCTTCTACTCCATTGCTCTCTGCTTCTCCAGAAAGAAAACCCTTGATGGAACCTTCTTTGGATACGTGAAGAATCTTGCGTCTGGGATTGAATATTACTCCGATGGCAGGTCTTACAGAGATGGCGAGCCAATAACCACAAGCAGGGCTGAAAGCTTGGAATGCAATGCAATAATCTACTATCCCGACAGGAAATATCCCTTCAGGAGGATGAGAGTTTTTGGAAGCTCAGCCATAGAGATATGTATGGTTGCAGACGGAACGTTTGACTGCTTTATCGACATACGGAAAAGCGAAAATGGAAAGGGGTTTCTCAGGGTTTTCGATATCTCAGCCTCGCTTTTCATAGCAAAAAATGCAGGGGCCGTGACAAGCAGTCTTGATGGCGATGATGTATGGGAAAAGAGGTTCACAATGGATGAGAGATTCAGAATTCTTGTTTCTGGAGAGAATTTGCACAGAAAGCTTCTTGATGTGCTATGAGGGTTGCAATAGTCCACAAGCTAAGTTCAGCAGGAATTGCCTCTGAAGTTAAGGAATTTCTGAAAGAGAATGAGATAGAGTCAGATATGTTCAGGTATCCATCAACACTTCTTGAGAAATTTGATGCCATTATCACAGTTGGAGGAGATGGAACTGTTTTGAAATCCATCCATCACCTGAGATTTCCCCCACCCGTGTTCAGCATAAACACGGGAAGGATCGGGATTCTAACCCATGCATCACCTGAAAATTACAGGGAGCGGCTGTTAAAGGCATTGAGGGGAGACACAGATGTTGAGGAGGTCACGAGAGTTTCAGGAAGGACTGAAAACAATGAGGTTTATGCTCTCAATGAGATTGCAGTTCTTTCTGCGAGTCCTGCAAGGCTTATAGAGCTGGAGATCCATGTTGATGGCATTTTTCTGGATTCAGTGAGGGCTGATGGAGTGATAATCTCAACACCCACTGGCTCAACAGCCTATGCCCTTTCTGCTGGAGGCGCAGTAGTTGATCCTGACCTTCAGGCGATTGCTCTCATTCCAGTCTCACCCTTCAGGGTTGGATCAAAGCCATGGATATTCTCCCCGGAAAGGGCAATTGAGGTGAGGATTAAAGGTGACAGGGCTGCTGTTGCCGTGGCGGATGGAATTACATCCATCAGACTGAATCCCAACTGCTCAATGACATTCATGAAGGCTGACTTTCCTGCAAGATTCTACAGATTTGAATCGAGAATCGTGAGAATTATCAACAAGATAAGGAATCTGAAATGATGGAGGTTTTCGGGGTTATTGGATATCCTCTCGGACATTCCATGAGCCCGGTCATGCATAACGCAGCATTCAGAGAAACTGGATATCAGGGGATTTATGTTCCATTTGAGGTGAGGCCTGAGAATTTTGAGAGTGCGATTGAGGGCATCAAAGCCCTTGGAATCAGAGGCATAAACATCACAATCCCATACAAAGAGAGAATTCTGGAATTTTTCAGACAGAGAAGAGAGGTCAGAGAGATCGGAGCAGCCAACACCGTTGATCTGAAGAGAAAAACGTGCCACAACACGGATGTTGATGGAGTGATTGGAGCTCTTCAGAGCTCAGGTGTCGATGCAAAGGATATGGAGGTGCTTGTTGTCGGGGCAGGAGGAGCAGCAAAGGCATGTGTGTACGCTTTGAAGGATGACAATGAGGTCTACATTACCAACAGAACTGCAAAGAAGGGGGTTGAACTTGCAGAGAGATTTGATGTTGAGTTTATCGAGAGAGAGAGACTTGAAACACTGAAGTTCGATCTCATCATTAACGCCACTCCTCTGGGAATGAAAGGATTCCCTGAAAAGCTTCCAGTCTCTGAGAAAATTCTTGGAAAAAAGCCTGCTGTGTTTGATATGGTTTACAACCCTCCTGAGACTCTGCTGATCAGAAAAGCTCTCAGTTATGGCTGCAAAGCTGTAAGCGGTGTTGACATGCTTGTTTATCAGGGAGCTAAGGCATTTGAGATATTCACAGGCAAAAAAGCTCCAGTTGAGGTGATGAAAAAAGCCGTGGTCTCAGAGCTCAAGAAGATCGCTTAACCTTTTCTGCTTCGACATCCTTATGCTGAAGTAATCGAACGAGGCTTTTCTAACTTTATCAAGATGTTCCCGGGGGCAGTAAACTCCAAGTCTCCATCCTGAAATCTGAGCCTGCTTGAGGGAGCTAACAAGGGGTGAAACTCTTTCCATCGGTATAAATTCGCTGTCAACAAGAACCGGAACCGTGTATTCTGAACTCTCTTCTTTTGGAATGTCAACGATCACATTCTCAACCTCAACTCCTGCCATCTCCGCTATCTCTCTCTCAGCCTTCCCAGCATCAATTCTTTCAACGCTTGTCTCAATTTCGTCTCTTTCAGCATAAACTGCCCTCTTGAAAAGCCTTCTCTCATCGAGTCTTCGAACTGTCTCACATGGAAAGCCCTCAGAGCTTCGCAGAACCGCAATGGCATCATAATCATCCATCCTCAAAAGATCTTCAGCCTCAATCTCTCCGTTCTCTATCAGGAACTCCACTGCCCTCTCAAACATCTTTCTTGCTATCCTGCAGACATGGTGGTGATAGACCGCTGAATACATCATGTATCTCGAAATCAGAAAGCTCTCAACAGCCCTAACGCCCCCATGTTCCACGTAAACCCTTTCTCCATCAAACCTGATCTTTTCAATTAACCTGCCAAAGTCCACAACACCGTAGGCAACTCCAGTGTGATGAGAGTCTCTCAGCAGATAATCAATTCTGTCTACATCAATCACACTGCTGACAGGTGGCTCCTTAACAGCCTTGACAATTCTTTTAACCTTAAGTCCCAGATCATGCAGAACGTCATTGATGCTGGAATTTTTTATGATGTGCTCGATATCCTCGTGCTCCTTTCTCAGATACTTCTGAATAATTTTCTCTCCCGAATGGCTGAATGGTGTATGGCCTATATCATGCAGAAGCGATGCTGCCAGCACTGTTTCATCTGAACTCAGATGCCTTGCAACCTGCATCGAACCAATACTGTGCTCGAATCTTGTGTGATGAGCTCCGGGGTACACAAGATCTGCAAAGCCAAGCTGCTTTATTCTCCTCAGCCTCTGAAATTCAGGAGTGTCAACTATCCTCACCATCCATTCATCAAGCTGAATTGTGCCGTGAACGGAATCGTGTATCAGCTTACCATTTTTCATTGAAAACAAGTTTATCGCAGATTTTTTAAACCCAACTGTTTTGCTGGAGGCAGGGGCCGTAGGGTAGCCTGGTTATCCTTCGGGCTTTGGGAGCCCGTGACCCGAGTTCAAATCTCGGCGGCCCCACTTTGGTAACAGTATTAAAATCGAGGAGTTTTTGATATCGCATCGGCCATTTTCAGAAAAATCTTTTTAGTTTGTGAAATAAAAGCTGGCAGTCTGGAATGGAACAGGGTTTTGCCATCCCTAAAAGTTTTTTCAAGTTTTTTATCGTAAGGTATCACGGAAAAAACATCGCCATGTCTGAAATACCTCAATTCTGATCCGGAGACCATGTTCACTATGCACCCACGAAATCTTGCATTGATTCCCGATACGAACCTGTAAACTTTCATTGAATCCACATACGCTGGCTTTGTGTCTGATGAAACAATAAAAATCTGATCGGATAATTTCAGCGGGTAGATGACGTATTTGGTCAGACCTGGAGCAACATCAAGGATTATGATATCGTACTCAGGCTTTATTTCGTGAATGAGCCTGCTGAGATTGGCAATGTTAATCCTCTTCATGTAATCCACAATTGATTCGGCAGGTATCACGTCAAATTTATTTTTTCCTAAATCCACATACCCTATTGCGTCTTCACATTCGGCATCTCCTGCAAGATAATGAGTAAGCGTTTTCTCAGGCGAATGTGTAAGAAACAGGTGAACGTTTGGAAGCATGAGATTCATGTCCAGGACTATAACTCTGTGACCTTTTATTGCAAGTGCAGATGCGAGATTAAGTGCGACTGTAGTTTTTCCAACCCCTCCCTTCCCGGATGGGAGGGCGATCACAACTCCTTTCTGTCTTACTGAAACAAATCGCAGCCCAATACCGGTTGTTGGGTTATTTAAGGCTACATTTTCATCATGTTTCTTTCTCATGGTATCACTAAAAGATCAGACTCATCTATTTTATTACTTTTATCTTATTTTTCTGCTGTCAAAAACAGACAGTGAGAGCGGGTGAAGGTTGAGCTATACGAGAGTTCTGAAATTGGATGAAAACGGTTCAGAGTGAGAAGGATATACCTCGAATCAATCCATCTATCTATGATTTTTGAGTAAAAAGTATGATAACCTTGCCCACCATACAGGACAGGAGGAAATTTATTAAAAGCTGAGATATTGTAGACTGTATCAACCAAGGGGATAAAAAAATTTCAGATGAGCTTCCCTTCCATGAAGTCCTGATAAGCTTTTAGATCGAAATGTCCATGCCCGCTGAGATTGAACACTATCACTTTCTCCTCATTGTTCTCCTTTGCTTTAATGGCCTCATCAATGACAACTTTGATTGCATGAGTTGTTTCCGGGGCAGGAACTATTCCCTCTGTTTCTGTGAAAATCTTTCCAGCCTTGAATGTATCTATCTGGCTGACTGCTCTTGCTTTTACGATTCCATGCTTCACAAGCAAACATAGGGTTGGCGCATCACCATGGTATCTCAGGCCACCTGCGTGGATTGGTGGAGGTATGAAATCCTTTCCGAGCGTGTACATTTTAAGCAGAGGTGTGAGACCTGCAGTATCCCCAAAGTCATACCTGTACTCACCTTTCGTTAAAGTCGGGCACGATTCCGGTTCAACTGCAATGAATTCAACTCCATCATCCTTAACAAATGGATACATGAATCCTGCAAAATTGCTTCCTCCACCAACGCATCCAACCATGATGTCGGGCTTCACTTCAGCAATTTCGAGCTGTTTTTTGACCTCAAGTCCCACTATCGTCTGATGCAAGAGCACGTGGTTCAAGACACTGCCAAGACTGTAGTTCGTGTTTTCGTTTCTAACTGCATCTTCAACTGCCTCACTTATGGCAATCCCCAGACTTCCTGGGTTATCGGGATCTTTTTCAAGAATTTTTTTACCGCTTTCTGTCTTATTTGATGGGCTTGGTATCACCTCCGCATCCCATAATTCCATGAGCACTCTTCTGTATGGCTTTTGATGATAACTGGCCTTAACCATGTAAACCCTGCAGCCCATATCAAAAAGTTTTGTTGCAAAGGCTAATGCAGAGCCCCACTGTCCGGCTCCGGTTTCTGTTGTCAACCTTTCTACACCTTCTTTGGCGTTGTAATATGCCTGTGCAACAGCGGTATTCGGCTTGTGACTTCCAGGTGGGCTGACCCCCTCATACTTGTAATAGATTTTTGCAGGAGTCTTCAGATATTTCTCAAGCCTTTCCGCTCTGATCAATGGAGTGGGTCTCCAGAGTTTGTAAATCTCCAGAACCTCTTCAGGGATTTTTATATATCTCTCCTCACTCATCTCCTGCTTGAGCAGTTCCATTGGAAATATTGCAAGGAGCTTTTCAGGAGCCATTGGCTCGTTCGTTTCAGGATCGAGTGGTGGTGGGAGCGGTTCTGGAAGATCCGGCAGAATGTTATACCATCTGTCGGGCATTTCATTCTCGTCCAGTAGAATCTTTTTATCCATATCGCTCAGGTATCTTCCTACTATTTATGCTTTTTCCTTTTTTCTGTGATAATTCCCTTAGATAATCATGACAAATGTGGGTCGAAATTGAGTCTTTGACTCAATACCCCACACATGGGGAAACTATAACCGTCCATTGGCCTACAGTAAGCCTATGCCCGCAGTAATAATTACTGAGAGGTGTGATGGTTGCGGGATGTGCATCAGCGAATGCAGGGGCAATGCAATACAGATGAACGCCGGTAAGGCTGCGGTTAATGAAATGCTGTGTATGGAGTGCGGTGCCTGTGTCAGGGCATGTCCAAACAACGCGATAGCTGTTGAGTGGTGATTCACGAACGTGATCTCCCAAAGATATTTTAAAGCCAATCAGTTCTTATCTCTACTATTATGGAAACATTAGTTGAGCATGCAAGAAAGGGAGAATCAGCTGAATGGATAGAATATGTCGAAAAATATGAGGGAATAGACCGAAGAAAAATTCTCAGGCTTATCAGCCAAGGGAAAGTTGTTGTGCCAAGAAACATAAAAAAAGACGGGGAATTTAAACCAAGGGCGATTGGAAAAATGATGTCCACAAAAATAAATGCCAACATAGGGACTTCTGTGGACTACATAAACCTCGATGAGGAGATTGAAAAGGCAATTGTCGCTCAGAAACATGGTGCAGATGCCATAATGGACCTCAGCAGTGGAGGAGATCTGGACTTCATAAGAAAGAGGATAATGGAGGTCGTTGATGTTCCTTTTGGAACGGTTCCAATTTATCAGCTTGCAAGAGAGAAAGAAATTGTTGATGCAGATGAAGATGACTTTTTCAATGTTGTTGAGAAGCATGCAAGGGATGGAGTCGACTTCATGACCATCCATGCTGGAGTTTGCAGAACGACTGTCGAGAGGCTTGAAAGGAGTAACAGACTTCTCGGAGTTGTTAGCAGAGGAGGGTCGCTCACAATTTCCTGGATGAAACATACAGGAATGGAGAACCCATACTACGAGAATTTTGACTATCTGCTTGAATTGATGAGGGAGTATGATGTTACGGTCAGCCTTGGTGATGCTTTCAGGCCGGGATGCATTCATGACGCAAGCGACAGGGTGAAGTTCACAGAGTTCATAATTCTCGGAGAGCTGACTGAGAAATGCAGAAAAGCTGGAGTTCAGGCGATGGTCGAGGGTCCAGGACATGTGCCGGTAGATGAGATAGCCACAAGTGTCAAAGCGATGAAATATGCAACAAATGAAGCTCCGCTTTATTTGCTTGGACCTCTTGTGACAGACATTGCTGCAGGTTACGATCATATTGCCGGAGCCATTGGGGCTGCCATTGCTGGAATGCATGGAGCAGATTTCATATGCTAT
>JALUWC010000178.1 GCA_027019885.1 Geoglobus sp. | reverse complement strand
TTGTTAATCTGGAGTTCCTGCATCATCCAACCTCCAGCACAACCTCAGCATAATCCCTGCTTGCCTTCTTCACCTCATTGGCTTTGTTATTCCTCCCATTCGCTGTCAGAGCATAGATGACCATGTGTTCTCTGCATCCTCTCTTTGCCTTATTCCAGAGATGAGAATTGAGACTCTTGAACTTCTTTCTGCAAACAGGACAGGTATCATCCCACAAATGCTGTGTTCTCATGTGTTTTTTTAAGGAGTTAAGCATCTTGCTTTGAAAATCGCACAGAGGGCATTTCAGCATCTCCATCACCCATACCTCTCAAGGAAAAATGTCTGAAGCTCACTCTCAGTCATCCTTCTGAACTCTGACCTGCTGAATGGAATCATCTTCTTGCTGTATCCTGTTATTGAATCCCTCTTCTCGAATCTATCAACATGGGCAATGTAGTATTCAGCACCATCAAAAACGATGAAATAGGGATCTACATGAAGACACTTGGCAACCTTCTTCAGGAGAACGTACTCATGAGCTGGCATCAGGAACTTGTCATACCAGCTCGCATCCCTGTATTTCTTCAGCTCTGCAATCGCCTCAATCCTCTTTCCAACTTCAATGACCAGATCGATGTCAGCGATGTTCAGCTTCTTGCCGTTGATTTTCGATGTCTTTGAGAGCTGAATGTCGATCGGCCTGTAAGGGCAGTTCTGACAGGCCGGGATCTGTCTTGAGATCATCTCATCTCCTCCACCTGCAGGATCTCTCCGCACTGGCAACAGGAGAATCGTATGAAGTCAATAGGCTCGAAACAACTAACATTACCGCAGACATAACAGACGAGCATGGCTTAACCCTCCTTCAGCTGTTCAATTTCGCCCATTGCTTTGATTCTGCTGACGATTGCTTTTGCCTGATCTCTACTATAGCCCATCTCCTCAAGATCCTGCAAAAGCCATTCAAGGTCTTCTTGTCTTCTGCGTTTCTCAATATGTTTCCAGAGCCAGTTAAATCCCATCATTGCAATAACTCCGAGCCAGAAGCCATTCCACAACCCTGCGAGATATGCGATGAAATCAGGAGTCAGTTGCATGGCTCAGACCTCCTCTTTGTTTAGCTCCTGATACCACACAATAATCCTCTCAAAAACATCGAATGGGATCAGAACCTCACTGTATCGACCTGAAGACTTGATTACTACTCCCTTCTTCCAGATTTCAGCTTCAACGTCCTTACTGGTAAATTTGATCCTGTCCTGAATTTCCTGGATTTTGAACCCAAGGTCCATGTATCTCTTGAACAGCTTGTCTCGTTCTGGTATGTTGTCAGTTCTTTTGATCTTGATTAACAACTCTTTTCGTTCTTCCCAAGCTTTATCTCTTTCTTGGATTAGCTTTTCAAAGATTCTCATGGCTCAGACCTCCTCAAATTTAGCATTTGAGCAAATAAGTACTGTTCTGTGGTCCAGAATCGAAATGCATGATTTTCTTATGTTCTCACATCCCTCATTGTCACAGCCTATTTTGTGTTTAATGTATTCATACATGTGATACCACCTCTAAAGTCTTCTGTCCCTCATATTTCCTCTTTAAGTTCTCTATTTTGTTAATGTAGTTCTTAGCAAGCATTAATGAAGCTTCAAAAGCTGATGCGTTGACTTTTTTGCGATAACGGTGCCACCTTGCATCAAAGTCCCATGCTGCCGAGTCAACACTGTATAAAGCATCCCAAACAGCTTTGTTTTTCAATGCCGATAATTTGACACCAAAACCGTGAAGTTTTATCGAATCTTTTAACTCATCACGGACCGTGAGAATGATTTTTCTGATTTGTGTTGTTGCGTTTCTTCTGCATAAGCTTCCTATTGCCATATACTCGCTTATTAGACCATGCTCTCTGAATTCATCCAAGCAGAAAAGATACTCCTCGATTTCCCAGCCTTGAATGACAGGGATTGGTTTTGCTGACAGGTCGTAGTTACTTAGCAAATCAAGTAGCTTGATGTGATGCTCTACGGTACGTAAGATTTGATCCCTAACAGTAACATTGTATTTTTGCAAGATTTGAGGTTCACAGGGATAATCTCTCAAGGCAAAATAAGTTGCTTTTGTTTTCTTTACGAAATGAAGATATTCTGAATCTGATTTGTTATAGCCATTGTGTATGAAACTTGAAGGGAAGCCACCACTGTCAACAAACAAAATCTTGCTACAGCTCGGAGGATTGTTGCTCTTTGTCATGAAGTTGACAAGGATGTATGGATAACCAAGAGCTTCAGCAGTTCTTTTCTGCGTTCCTGATGCGATTGAGAGATAAAAGATTTTGACCATCAGCCCTCGACCTCCTCTCTAACTCTTTCGAGAAAATCTGGGTTGGTTGCAAAGAAGTAAAATGGACAGAAGCGTTTGCTTGGGCATTTTATTTCCTTGCAGCTTGGATAAGCTTCACACCTATTAACTTCTGTTTCTCTGCTAATTTCATTCAGATGCATCCGTGCTCCCTGTTCTTTGAGTGTTATCACAAAAGTGAGCATCAAGCATCAGCCTCCTCCATCTCGAAATCCTCCCAGTCTTCCCAGCAAATATCTGAGAACTCGCAGAAATCGCAGTGCTCACTTCCGGGCACAAAACCAATGCCATAAGGGCAGTCCATCACTCCCACACCTCACAGTCCCCATCCACATCAATCAGCATACTCTTGCCTTCACTCTCCAGCTGTCTCCTGTAATCCAGATACATCTCGTAGGCAGTTTTGAAAGCCTCCTGAATCTCCTCATCAAGCTTCTCCTTCATCTTCTCCAGCTCGTTCCAGAGTATG
>JALUWC010000177.1 GCA_027019885.1 Geoglobus sp. | reverse complement strand
TTTCGGATTACGGACTGGATGAGATGAGCAGGGATGAGATTGTGAGGTATCTCAAATACGGGCAGAGCTGAATTCGGCTATTCTGCTCTTTCATCCTCTTTTGTTAATTTTTTATCATGGTAGTCTTGCAAGTTCAACATGCTTGGAACAATGTTAGAATCCATTGTTAAATAAATTCTTAGCAGCAATTTCCCTGTGAAACCCTTCAGGGTGTTCGATGCACATTCAGACATACTCTTCAACGTTTTTTCAGAGCACAGAAGGGGACGGAGAAACGTTATTGCCGATGATTTTCTTCCAGGAATGGAAGCCGGTGGTGTGGCGGGAAGGGTGATGTCAGTTTATCTCGATGAATCATCGCTTCCGGAAATGGCTCTCAGACATGCTCTCGCATGCATTGCAAGTTTTTACGAAGAGCTGAAAGCAACTCCGAAGATAACCCTATGCAGGGATTACAGGGATGTGATGAGAGCTTACAAAGGTGGCAGGGTAGCGCTCATTCTGGGTATGGAGGGTGCGGAACCGATTGGAAATGACACTGGACTCCTCAGAATTTTTTACGAGCTTGGACTTCGGGTTCTCACACTTACTCACAGCAGGAGGAATTATGTCGGGGATGGCTCATTTTTAAAGCCGAAGAAAAGCGGGAAACCGGGTGGGCTCACGGACTTTGGGATTGAGGTTGTTGAAACCGCGAGCAGTCTCGGGATAGTTATAGATGTTTCGCATTTGAATGATCCCGGATTCTGGGATGTGGTGGAGTTTTCAAGTGGTCCGGTTATTGCCTCGCATTCCAACTGCAGAAGGCTTGTGGATCACCCAAGGAATCTCACCGATGAGCAGATAATTGCAATGGCCGAAAAGGGGGGAGTCGTTGGCATCAACGCTGTTGGATTTTATGTTGATGAGAGGGAACCAACAATTGACAGATTTATTGACCACATCGACCACGTTGTGGATCTTGTGGGAATAAAGCATGTGGGTCTGGGTTTTGATTTCTTCGGTTACACTCTGAAGCATCTCAGCGATGAGGAGAGGGCAAGACTGCCACTTGATAACATAAACACCCGGGGTCTGAGCGAGGACGGGGACATACCGGATCTCATTGAAAAATTGCTTGAAAGGGGTTATTCGGTAAAAGAGATCGATCACATAACATGGAGGAATTTTCTGAGGGTTTTTAAGAAGGTGTGGAGGTGAGTTTATGGTTAAGGGAGGTCTGAAAAAAGAGATCAGATGGTATGGTATGCTCGCATTTGGAGTTGCAGGCATTATAGGGACCAGCTGGACGTACATGAACACAAGGTTTTACGAGCTCTACGGGCCAGGTGGGGTCATACTGGGCTTCGGAATAGGCACAGTGATGGCAGCTTTAATCGCTCTCTCCTATGCTGAGCTGGGATCGGCCATAAAGAGGGAGGGTGGAGAGGTGGCATTTGCTTATCCGGCTTTCGGTTTGAAGGGCTCATTTGCCTCATCATGGATGCTTTTCCTTGGCTACATAACAGGCGCTCTCTCATTTTACGTGATAGGGCTCAGTCTCCTGCTTAGCTGGTTCCTTCCACAGCTAAACACCATACCCATATATTCAGTTGCAGGAACACCCGTCTATCTGCCGTCATTGATTGTGGGAATTGCAGGAGCGCTTTTCTTTTTTTACATAAATTATCGTGGAGTTAAGGTTGCACAGGGGTTTCAGGTGGCACTGTTTGCCATTTTAATAGCAATTGGGGCGATGGCTCTCGTTGTTGCCCTGATAAAAGGATCGATTGAAAACATGCATCCCCTTTTCCCCGAAGGCATGAATCCTCTCAGAGCTTCGTTGAGATTCACACTGATCACGATAGGATATCTGACGGGCTTTTCGATGCTCACGATGGTCGGGGAGGAGGCGGCGGTGAGTGGGAGAACGTTTGGAATGATCATCGTTATGTCAGTTACACTTGCGGGGGTATTCTACATCCTGCAGATGTTTTCAGGAGCCATACTGATGCCTGTAACGGAATCAGTGAATCTGGAGAGGGGATTGATAGACGAGATGTCCCTTGTCGCCAGACCGCTCGGATATGCTATGTGGATTGCGGCGTTTATTGGAATGGTCACCAGCTGGAACGCGGCAATGCTTGCAGGATCGAGACTGGTCTTCAGCATGGCAAGGATGGGTTTGCTGCCTGAGATTTTTGCCAGACTTCACCCGAAATACGGCACTCCCGTTAATGCCCTGCTTCTGTCAACCGGCGTCTCCATTGTATTTGGTATGCTCGGTCTCGGAGCACTGGTCTGGTTTCTGGATATAACGGGTATAGCCATAGGAGTTGCGTGGGCCATATCTGTTCTTTCAATGATTCTCCTGAGAAGAAGGTTTCCCAAACTTGATAGACCATTTAAAGCACCTTTTGGATATATCACAGGACTCATCGCTCTCGGTCTAGTACTCACCGTGACAGTGATACCCCTAATCCCCGGAACATCTATGAGCATTGAATGGCCACATGAATATGGAGTTCTCATTTTCTGGATTGTCCTTGGTGCATTGCTGTACCAATCATCAAAAAGAAGGTGGAAAGAACTTGGTGAGGAAACTGTGGCCAGAAACCTCCTTGGAGAATACTACGACAGTCTTTACAGGTAAAATTTACAGATGAAAGACCACGCTCATGTTTTTTTCAATTTTTTATTTCAGACCCATGTTCAGGAGT
This sequence comes from Geoglobus sp., assembly GCA_027019885.1. Lineage (GTDB taxonomy): Archaea > Halobacteriota > Archaeoglobi > Archaeoglobales > Archaeoglobaceae > Geoglobus. The sequence goes on along the minus strand of JALUWC010000177.1, from coordinate 107 downwards.
CGTGGATTATTTATCATGTTAGTATGACAGGTTATAGTGAGCTTCCGAGCATGTTACAGATCCAGCTTAAATATTTCCCCTCTTAGCAACAAGCATGTCTGCAAGGA
>JALUWC010000176.1 GCA_027019885.1 Geoglobus sp. | reverse complement strand
CACCTGAGCTTCGACCACTACGGCGCCGTGCTTAGAGTCAGCGGCAAAACCGGCGATAGGAGAATACGCCTGGTAGCCTCTACTCTCGCATTACAGCGCTGGATAGAGGAGCACCCCGCAAAGAACGATCCCGACGCCTTCCTGTGGTGCAAGATACCCACGCCCAACAACCCAAAATGGAAAAATCGCCACCTGAGCTACGGCTTTGTTTCTCGCCTGCTGAAGGAGCTGGCAGCAAAGGCTGGGGTAAAGAAGAAGGTTAATCCCCACGCCTTCAGGCATGCAATGGTTTATTCTGTTCGATTTTTGTACATTTCAATAAATTCATCAATCAATTCCTCTGTATAATTTTTTAATTCTACGAGTTCATTGAATATTTCGTTCACAGCTTTTTCCACCCCACCTTTTACTATTATTCCTTCTTCAAACCTACGTTGTTCATTAAAACAAATTTTATAAATAATACCTGTATCATCGACTCTCCAATCCGTATTTTTATCGATATTTCTTACATTTTCTCTGATTTTATTTAAAATATCCAACGAACTCGTACCTAATTTTTGTATAATTTCTTTTTTATAATTTTTTTCTGACCAATTTCCTGAAAAAGGAATTTCGCTATTATATTTCTCTATACTGTAATACAGTAAGTTATTATCATCAATTCCAACACAGTAATTTAATATTCCAACATTTTCATCCGTAGATTGTAACCAATCATTTTTATATATGTAAATATTGTGTATCTTTCTGACATTAGACGGTATATAAATCTCACCCGATTCCCATTCCTATCCCTCCAGCTCTCAGGAACTCGGCAATAATGAAGTTTAATCCTTTTTGGGTTGTCAGGAAGATTACGTGTATCATGGCGATGAAGCTGTAGAGGCGCACTTGTTTGGCGATGCTCCTACCAGCGCTGGAGAATATGCTTTTCACCAGCTCCTCTGAAGCAGCACCCAGCCTCAAGAGAGAGTAGGCGAGCATCAGGAGGTGCCAGTGCCTTTTAGCACCTTCCAGGGAGCGCACCTTCCACTCTGCCAAGCCGAGGTGCTGCTTCGCATCTCTGTGAAACACCTCTATGCTCCAGCGCATCTCGTAGTAGCGCAGGACCGCATCTATGGTTAGCGAGCAATCGGAGCTTGCCAGCAGGAGCGTCTCCTCCCCATCGTACACAAAAACCACGCGGGCGTAGTCCCTGAGGCTTTTCAGGTAGAGCACCCGGGAGTAGAGCAGCCTGCCGCACTTCCTCTTAGCCCTGGCCCTGAACTCTTCGGCAAGCTCGGCTAAGCTGTGGTAGCGCCCTCTATACTTGGCGAGGAGGTTGCTTCTAAGGCGAGCAACCCAGCGCTTGCCCCTACCCTTGAGGTACTCGTGCAAGCGCCTGTTCGCATACCAGGAGTCGAAGACAACGCAGCCGTAGCTGAGCTCTTTTGGCAAGCGCTCCAGCATCGCTATGGCAAGGTCTATCTTGCTCCTGTAGCTCTGGGGAAATTCACGCCTGGGCAGGTAGAGCTCCATGTCCACGGGATAGCTAACCTTGTGGTCGCAGTAGCTCAGGGTTACGAGAACAAAGCCCCGCTTGAATTCGTTGCTTGAATGGTCATAGTAGGTGTAGGCGTCGCGCATCTCCTTCTCTACACCAACGTCGTCAATTATGAGCACACCTCGCTTCGAACTCCTGGTCTCGTTGTGCCCCTGAAGCAGGGCTAACCGCTCACGGTTGAGCTCCTCACAGTCCACAGAATACTCGCTCAGAAGACGCTCCAGCGCCTTGTGGTGGGAACCAATAACACTCCTGCTTATGCCTAAAGCGCTCTTGCTGCCAGCAGCGACTAAACCGGTGACGTACTGCGAAACTAACCTGCGCTGGTGATAGCTTAAACTGCTGAAGCAAGAGAGGTAGCGCTCGAAAGTGCCAGGAACCGCGTAGAGCATGAAGGTATATAACGTAATCCCACAGTATGAGTGTTTCCCTTTATATACCGTCTAATGTCAGTATCTTTCTTTTTTTCGTAGGTTTTCTGTTTATTAGCTCATCTGGATCAGATATTTCATACCTGCTGAATTCGTCGCTATTTAGTATCTTCTTATATAGAGCATTAATGAAATCTTGTTCCAACTCAAACAATATATCACTAAGGTTCTCCCAGATGTCCCAAGCAATTTCACATCTCCTCTTTCGTTCCTCTTCAGACACTCCTTTTTCCAGCAGATAGTTCTTTATCAGCTCCTTCTTCTCCATCTTCTTCAACCTCCTCGACCTTGAAGCTATCTTCTATCCAGGTGATAAAATCCTTCAAAAACCACCTTACCTTTTCTGCTTCACACTCTTTGTAGCACCTTATGAGCCAGGGCTTCAGAAAGTTGTTGTAGCTTACCTCAAGAAATCTCCCTTTTCCTTTTAGCTTATTTATTTCTCTTTTTCGGATAGATTTAACCTCCTGCCATCCACCGTGGAGAAATATCAGCAGATAATTTTCGAAATTGCTTTTTAGATATCTATTGTAGTTGCTTAGTTGTTCTTCTCCTTCCTCAGCCCAGGGTTTATTTTCTATTCCTATTGCAAATTTGGATGATTCAAATTCAATGAAAACATCAATCTTTTTTCCACCGTCTATCATCTTCTCAGTCACTACTTTAGCTTCAGAAAAATTCAGATTTTTCATTAACTTAGACTCCCTGTCATCTGTTCTGTACTTTTGAAGATGTTCTTCAACCTCACAAATGAATTCCCTCAGAAATTTATCCTGCTGCCCATGAATCCCATCGGGTTCAAGCAGTAAGGAGACAAGCCTTGATATTATTG
>JALUWC010000175.1 GCA_027019885.1 Geoglobus sp. | reverse complement strand
AGAATCGGAAACTCAATTGTTGCGTTTCTTGTTGAATTGTTTGCAGAAATCGTCAGGTTAACCTTGAACAGAACGCTCCCGTTTTCCACAGGGACATCCTTCCCAAACAGATTTTCACCGGTGTTCAGGATTACATTGTGTTTTTCCATGAACCCAAGCTCATCTTTCAAATCGTCAAGAGATTTACTTTTCCTAACTCTATCAGAGAACATTTCGTAGAGTTCCGTTGAGTTTCTTTTGTTGTAGAGTCTGATAAAGTCTTGGATGATAGTTCCGGGATGGACAGGAGTCATGATAAGCGGGGGCGGTGTAAATGCGGGTTCAACAGTTTTTTTAGGGAGTGGTGTTGGGGTTTCTTTTGGAGCTGTTGCATTTTTCCCATTTGATTCGTTGATCACAGGCTGTATTTTTTCAGTGGGGCTTTCATAGCCCACACAGGCAAATAGAAAAACAGAGAGGATGAGAATCAAAGCAAAACAATATTTTGGCATGGCAGTTCACCGAACACAATAAAAATTAACCTAATAAAAAATTATGGTTCATCATTTGCAGAATGATACTCCATGATCAGCTCGCCAACATTACACGCTTGGATTGTCTGATTGATCTCAAGTTTTAAAAGGTCTTTCGGCATTCTCAATAACGCTACTGGAGTCCCTTTATCAACTTTTGGTGACGTTTCCAACCATCTCTCTGGGAAAGAGATTTTGACAACGTCATCTCGTTTATCCTGGTCGTTCGATAAAAGCCAAGATACGGGAAATACCATGTGCGTTAGTTCAGATTCGTTCAGTGGAGGTGAAGGTTCTTCCGGCACTCTATTTTTAGTTTGGGTGGTTGTGGTGTTTTTGCAGGCATCCCAGGACTTATCATGCTTCTCAATGAATCATAAATTTTCAATCTTATGATTTGCTTGTTTTCTTATCTACTGAGGGAAAGCTTTCAACCCTGAAAAGAACGGGAATATTCTCTATTCCAAGTTTCCTCGCCTCCACATCAATTATTTCGTAAATCTCATTCATTTGCTGTTTTTCAACCATTGAACAATTTTTGAATGTTACTACGAAATAACCGCTGTGGTCGTAGCCGTAAGAGATTATCGGCCCATTAGGATGGAAATATGAATCCAGAAGACCCTTAGCTCTGATACTATTCCCAAGAGTGTCGAGTTTTATCATCCAGTTCTGCCTATCTTTTTCACTTTTGAAGTCGGGAAGTTTTCCGTATTCGATTTGTTCGGGTAAACCGCTACACTTTTCCTCAAATTCTTCAGAATTTCTCATCGAAGGTTCACCTCCTAAGGTTATCTTGTTATATGCTATAAAGCCTGTTACACTCAATAACAACAGAAGAGCTAAAACAAAAAACAGGAGAAAAGATCTCCTCATTGCATCTCACCTCTGTTATTTTGTTAAGGGCGTTACACCAAGATCTTTTTGTACCCCAGAAATCGGGGAGAAATAGGCATATAGGTCCGTTCGTCCCCAGTGAATACCTATCAGCTCACGTTTATAATCGCTGTTTATGTAGTACACCGGACTTCCGCTATCTCCAAGAGCCGAATCATAGTCAGCATACCACTGGTCGTAAAGTTTACCGAAATCCGGATGGCCTATTTCAGTAACTTTGCCCATAACCTTCCCCACTGTAAGTCCCGTGGTAATGCCAGATTTGTAGACGTACAATCCGGGACTCGGATCGCCATAGGCTCCGATAGGACCGGTTATGTCATCATCAGCAATATAAACTTCTGCATCCACATTGTCGTAAGGCACCCACGAAGCGTCAGCGTAAACCCCACCAACCTTCGCAACCTTCCCAGCCTTATACCAGAACCTCCACCAAGAAATGCTCGGTTGCCATATCTGCAGATCTACAGAATTGCCGAAGTGTCCTGAAACAACATATCCTTTGTTTCCGTTACTATCCTCAGCAGCAAACCCTACAGTTGCAGAATATGTGCTACCATCCTGTTCTACCTGTGCCTGAACTCCACCTATAATCGGACGCCAATAACTATCACGCGCCTCCACAGCAGGAAAACTCTCAAACATGAAAACAACTGGAACATCCCGGACTCTCTTCTTTGTGGCATGATAATCGAAGGCTTTATAGATGCTGTCTAATGTAGTTTTATTAACACTGCTATTTTTCTCGAGACTTACCCTCAAATAGCCTCTATAATCGTAACCATAAGCGATTACCGGACCGTTTGGGTAGAAATAACGATCCAGCATGTGATTTTTACGAACGTTTTCTGCTATATTTTCTAAAAGGCTCAACCACCGCATTCTTTGTTCTGTCGTACTGAATTCTGGAATTTTTCCATAGACTTCAAAAACATATGGTTTCTTCTTTATTTCTTCGAGAGTTTCTGGACCAAAACTTGGCAGCTCTCTGGTCATACCTGTGGTTTCCACTCTATCTTGATTTGCAAATTCAACAAATTCGTAGTTTTCTCCAATTACAATTCTTATTGCACTTCCAAATATAACCAAAACCAGCAACAAAGCTAAAGCTCGTTTCACTGCAACACCTCCTTCTTTACCTATTGAATTTAAGATTTAAATTTATTTAAAAATTTTGATAATTTCAATACAGACTGAAATAATCGAAAGGTTTATCTTTGATTAAATTACCAACTCCGAACTCAGATTTAAATTTGGATTTGCTTTAGTGAAGTTATTCAAATACTAATATAGTTTATAAATACATGTATAATTAATATACTTTCTGATAAATCTCTATTCTAACACTGTCTGATTTATTGACAATAAATATATCCACAGAGCTGTAACTAAATCCAACT
>JALUWC010000174.1 GCA_027019885.1 Geoglobus sp. | reverse complement strand
CCCATAACGTGTCATCGTCCATTCTCCTCATCCTCCTCAAAAATCTGCAAAAGATCCTCAGGCGGAATGTTCTCAAGCAGATGCCTGACGTTACTCAGGATTGTATTCCTGAAAGTTGCAGGGTGCTTGTTCAGAATCCTGCTAAGTTCCTCAGCCATCCTGTTCAGCCCCGGATACTTCACTTCAGGCATCTCTGATCAGCTCTTCCAAAACACTTGGCCAGCTAAGCTTTCTCTTAAAAGGCACTTTTTCAGCCTCAATAAGCTTTGATATTACTCCATCCTCAGTGAAAACTATAAACAGGTAATATCCGTTATTTTTTACAAGATACTCGTGCTGGTCTCTTTCCAAAACAAATCTGCCCCTGCACCTTTTCGCCCCATTGCTTTGCCACATCTGACATGCCTTGATCTCAACAGGCTTACCGTTAATCCAACCATCAACCAGCCCGTTACTCAGAGTGACATCGAACAAATCTTTTGCGATCTCCTCAGCTTTCTGACCGTTTAAATACACCTTTACATTCCTCAGAACAATAGGGTCGATCATTTCCTTCTCAGCCTCCCGTAACAGTCACTGCAGAGAGGACAGCATCCAAGCATCACAGCCTCATCCTGAGAGAGCTTTGAGCCACAGAAGGAGCATTCAAAGGTATAGACAACTGCCATGATCAACCCTCCCAGACCTCGCAGTCTCCATCAGCATCAATCAGCGTCTCCCTCTGCCTTCTCAGGAGTTCATCAGCTCTGACGAATTCGACCCTCAGAATCATGTCCACGTACTGTCTCCTTGCCTTCTCTATCGGGGAGAGGTCGATGGATTGCATTGATCAGCCCTCCTCCAGAACAGCCTCATCCTCTCCGTTCTTCACGCCGAGGAGTCCAAGCTCTCTGAGGTTCTGCCAGACAAGGAGCCAGATGTATCTGCTCACGTTTCCCTTCACACCCATGATCTCTGCGGCCTTCTCGATCTTGGGCCCCCACTCATCAGGGATGTTGCTCCACACCTGCATGGTGTTTCACCTCTTACAGACTATGTTTTTAATTTTACAAACAACTATTTAAAGGTTGTGTTTTTACAAACTATACTCACGAAATAACACACTACAATCTAAATTTGTAAAAGAGTAAACTAAGTTGGTGAAGAAAATAGACGATCTACTGGTCAGAAAAATAACGAAAAAACCATTATTAACAATACTTTACGCTCTGAATGAGAGTCCCAAAAGGTGGAGTGAATTAGAGAAGCTAACCAATAAGAGATACGTCCATGAAGGGATAAAAGAGCTGATTAACCTTGGCCTCGTCCAAATAGAGCTCATTTTCGATACTCCCACAGGAACAAAACTCTATAAACTCACTCCACTTGGCGAGAAGATTGTTCAACTTCTTCAGCAGATTGAGAAGGAGTTTGAGGAGTATCATTCTAAGGTGCCGCCTAAGGATCCAGAGGAGTTCATCAACGAATTGTTAGATGATGATTAGGAAAATAGCAAAATTTTTTATATTTTACTCAATAAATACAAAACGCCACATGATTAAGAAAAATAAGTCATGGCGTAAGAAGAGGATTAAAGCGGATGAAATGTCTAAATTCAAAAATATTGACATAAATCTCATAGAAAAAGGTATTTGGATTGTTCAATGCGATGCAGGGTATAAAGATAGTATCGCTGGAATCTCAATTCTTATCAAAACATATGAAAAAGAATACGAGCCGATAGATTTGTCTCGAAAAGCAAATGGACCAGTACATGCCGAGTTATTAGCGATTTATTATGCTTTAAATGAGATTAAAAAGAAAAAAACGGAAAAAACAAAGGTACGCATACTAACAGACTCGCGGTATGCATTAAATTTTGTGAGAGGATTATGGACACCCAGCAGAAAGTATATTGTCGATACTCTAGAAAAAATAAAGAAAATTGAGAAAGAAATATCTGCTAAAATAGAGTATATACACGTTAACGCAAAAATAAATCGGAGAGTGGACAGGAGAGCGAAAAAAGCAAGAAAGAAAAAAGAAGAGGAGATACAAAAACGAATTGAAAAAAGAGTGATGCAAGTTGAAGAGTGCCTTAGAAAAAGTGAATCTATCAAAATCGAAGAAATAAATGGTACATTTTACACACACTCTTCAAAAAATGACGGAACCAAATATAGAGTTAGCCTGAAACCACCAAGTTGTGAGTGTCCCGCTTGGAATGAAAAATGGAAACATGTGCCAGAACCTGGAAGGCGGGCTCGTCGCCTCCCATGTAAGCATATTTGCGCATTAGCATCTTATTTGGGCGAAGACATCTTTAAGATATTCAAAAAGCAAATAGAAAGGAAAACATAAATCACTAAGAAGAATGTTCAGAGTTTCTCAATGTCGACTCTGCGGTTCACTTAAATAAAGAAGTATTTGCTAAGAGCAAATCATCTTTTCCTCTTCTTAACCAGCTCAAACGTCCACCTGCCCCTCCTTTTAACCTCTGCCTCAACCTCCACGTATTTAATTCCGTCTTCATCCAGCAATTCCAGAATATCGCCAATGTTTACTTCCTTCCCGATGGGCCTGACAATGACTGCCGCCACATCTCTGAGCCTTTTCCGGTATATTCTGAGCTGAGTTGGCAGATAAGCCAGCCCGGTACTGTCCGCGATTTTGACCTCAATACCATACACCCCATCTATGAGAATATCAACTCTTTTACCCCTTTCAATGGTTACTTGCCTCTCCACCCTGTCCTCGCCGAGATGCACTTTCAGGAACATGGCTAACTGCTTTTCCAGATCCTCCTCATCCCTCGTCATTTCTGGCCTGAATTCTCTC
>JALUWC010000173.1 GCA_027019885.1 Geoglobus sp. | reverse complement strand
GGTGACTTTTTCCCTGACTTTCTTCAGCTCATCAATGTCAGGAGGTTTGCCTGTTGCTTTTCCAGTAACAACAATGCAGTCAGCAAACGCTCTCTCAAGACTGTCAAGGTAATCATCGATCTCTGCAAAGTGAACCGCATGCTTCACCATTATATCAGCAAAAATTCTCGTCTTAAGATCAATCTGCCTGATGTACCTTGCCAGATGGGCTGATGATGGCTCCAAAAAACCCTCGGGTGATGCTGAGGGAAATACGGGCTGATTCACCCTTATGAATTTGGCTCCAACGGCCTTTGCAATTGCAGATGCTGCTATGGGATCATTTCTCAGAACATTAACGCCGAGCGGGACTGATACCTCATGCTTTACGTCCTTCATCACAGCAGTCATACAGGCAATGGTTTCACTGCCAGCTTTTTGAAAATACGGTCTATCCCCATAGTTCTCCACGAGAATCGCATCTACTCCTCCCCCCTCAAGCTTCCCAGCATTTCTGATTGCGTGCTCGATTACATCCTCAAAGTTTGTGTAATGCGGAGATCCCGGAAGGGGTTTGAGGTGAAGCACTCCAATTATCATTCAACCATTTTTCTTCCTTCCTCTGTAATAACATAAACTCCCTTCTCAGGAGAATCAAGCAGACCCTTTTTTCTGAGAGGTGCAAGTCTGCAGGAGACCTTTGATGTCGGCACACCGAGCTTTTCAGCAATCTCTTTCGCCTTTGCAGGTTTGCCGAATTCTGCAAAGGCCTTTAAAATTTTCATGTTCATGTCCTCTGCCATGCTGGATTGTATTTATTTGGGGGAATATAAAGGTTGTTTTTGGGGGTTTTCAGATTTGCGTTAAAATGGATTATGGATTAATACTGGCCGACCTCCAATCTTTTAGTCTTCGATATGCTTGTTAAGAAGTTTGTGGTTTGGCAAGATTTTAGTATTTTCTTTGCGTTATCATACTATGAAAAAGAAAGATTTAAATATTTCATTTATTACTTTAAACATGGGAGTTTCTCGAAAAGATTGCAAGGAAATTTGAGTTAAGTGAAATTACGCCAAAAAGTTTTATTAGAATAACCAATACCTTACGATAATTGTAATTATAAAAAACAATGTTATCGAAAAATTATAGCCTGCAATTGGAACTGTAATAGTTATATTTTTAAGAGTATCACCTGTGAATTTTTCAACTAATTCTCCAGAGATACCAGACATGATAACACCAATTATTGCTGAAGTTCCCCATTGAATTGCGAGAGAAATTATTTTATCTGGCCAACCAAAAAATGCGCCCAATATTGCAATTCCAACTATTAATCCAAGTATTTTTTCAACTTTTTCTTCCCAATGCACATATATTTTGAGAATATTAACATTAATAAACTTTTTGGCATAACTCTACGTTTCAATTCGTTTTGATTGGAGATGTCTTGCAGACTTTCGCCTTCAACTCACCCTCATTTAACAAAGATTATGAAGAAAGTTCCTGCTAAATTTTCCCAAATTCGACTTCGTCGAACTTCTTATAATCCTGATATTAAGCAAAATTATAGAGGCGGGAAATGATTGTACAGAAATACATCTGCCCGAAATGTAGATATTCAAAAGCACCATCAACCCGTAGTAGGTGTGGCAGAATTGTATAAAATCTGAAAACAACTTGGAGTGATTGCATGTAATGGAAAAGTTGGCGATACCAACCACATGTGCCTGATGGGTTACGAATATAAGGGTAACTGAAGTTGAAGTCGATATATCTATAAGTATCTATAAGAACTAATAACCACATAAAAGTGAGGTGCAAAGAACATGAAACTGAAAATAATAGTTGAAAAACATCCGGAAGGATACGTAGCTTACCCAGTGGGATTAAAGGGAGTGGTGGTTGGTGAGGGAGATACGTATGAAGAAGCTCTGCAAAATGTAAAATCAGCAATCAAATTCCACATAGAAACCTTTGGAAAGGAAGCCTTTGAAGAGGAGGAAGTTATGGAAACATTTGTTGCAGAAGTGGTAATATAATGAAATTTCCAAGAGATGTACCCAGACGCAAGGTTATAAAAGCATTTGAAGCCCTTGGCTTTAAAGTTGTTAGAGTAGGAAAGCACATATCAATGATAAGGGAAAATCCTGATGGATCTAAAACTCCCCTAACAATGCCGAACCATGATAGGATAAAAGGTTCAACCTTAAGAGTGATCTGTCGGCAGGCTGGGATAAAGAGAGAAGAATTCTTGAAAGCTTATGAGAAAGTATGAAGAAACTCTCCTCACGGCAGATAAAAAAAACTTCGTTATGTTTTGTCAAATCCGTATGATATCAAACTGGGGATAACGTTTCTTGGACTGGGAAATAATTTCGGGAAACTACACAGATAGAATAAAGAGAGGTGAGATCCTGTGAAAAAGAAAGTAATAAAGATCTGGTACGATAAGGAAGGCGATTACCTTGAAGTTCTCTTTGAGCAGAAAAAGGGGTGTACTTCAGGGAAACAGAAAATGATGCGGTAATGGAGAAAGTTGATGAAGAGGGAAACATAATCGGTTTCTCGATTTTGAAGGTAAGTGCACTGAAGGAAAAACCACTTTCGATAGAGCTGAAAAGCCATGTTACCTGAAAGACCTATCCAAAAACCCTTTATACATCCCCATCGTTCCTTCAGCTCATGAGCAAGGTTGTGCTCTGCTACTCTGGCGGACTTGACACAACGGTCTGCATACCTCTGCTGAAAGAAAGATACGGATTCAAGGAAGTTATTACTGTTACGGTCAACGTTGGACAGCCTGAAGAGGAGCTGAAGAAGGCTGAGGAGAGAGGAAGGAAGTATGC
>JALUWC010000172.1 GCA_027019885.1 Geoglobus sp. | reverse complement strand
GTTGAGCTGATGAGGTTGATGGACCATGCTGATTCTGGATGTCTATCCAGCAAGGAAGGGAGTGAACCTCTGGCTGAAGGGAAAGAAAGCAGGGAAGAGACACATTAGACATGAGAGTTCATTCCTGATTCACTTCCCTGACAGGCACAGATACTCAGATTTGATAGAGGGTCTTGAGACAAGATACAGGGTTGAGGAGACAGCATTCAGAACAATATTTGGCAAGAAAGATGGATACAGGGTTTTCGCTCCCAGAAAAATTGCCAGAATGATTGAGGCTCAGGCTCCAGAGGCAGAGATATACAATGCAGATATTCGCAGAGAAATGGAGTATCTTGCAGAAAGAGGACTTTCTTGTCTTTTTGAGCCTTTTCAGGACAGATTCGATTTGAGAATTCCGGAGCTGAAGGTGTTTGAGTGCAAAGTTGGATTTGATGATTCTCTGAATCCTTCTCGTATAACCTCAATCGAAAGCAGGCAGTATAGCGTGGGAGGGAGAGAGAAAACTGTTATCGAGGAATTCATGAGCTTCATTGACTCACTTAATCCTGACATCATTCTGATGGAAAATGCAGATGTTGCAGCGAGGATGATGTTTGAAAGATGCAAAGAGTATGGAGTTGACTTCACACTCTCAAGAGGAAAATTCAGATTCCTGGAAGAGAACACCTACTACAGCTATGGTGCTGTAAAGCATCGAAGAAGTGCGTTGATTCCAGAGGGAAGAATTCTGATAGATACAACCTCATTTGCATTCAGGGAGTATGGTTTGAATGGAATTCTGTTCACCTCAAGGCTGACAGGTTTGTCTGCAAATCTGGCATCAAGATTTACTCCAGGAACTTTAATATCCAGCTATGAAGTGTATGAGGCTCTGAGGAGGGGAATAGCTGTCCCCTTCAGAAAGAGGGATGCCGAAAAGCCAAGGAGGATTGAGGAGCTGAGAAAGAACGACAAAGGTGGTTTGATTCTCCAGCCAGAACCAGGAGTTTACGATAAAGTTTCCCAGATAGATTTCACCTCAATGTATCCTGCTATAATTGTGAAGTATAACTTGAGTCCTGAATCCATTGGAAATGGAAAGAGAGGCTTTCTCTCTACCATCCTTGAGCCTTTGCTCAACCTGAGAATAAGGACAAAGAGGATGAAAAAGATGAAACCTGAGGTTTCAGGCATAGATACAGCTTTGAAGTGGATGCTTGTTACTTGCTTTGGCTACACAGGATTCAGGAATGCTAAGTTTGGAAGCATAACAGTGCATGAGAGAATTACCGGCATTGGAAGAGAAATTCTGCTCAAAAGCATAAGAATAGCTGAGGAATGTGGAGCTGAAGTTATCCATGCTATGGTTGACAGTATTTTTGTTAGAAACTCAAACGGCAGTCTCAGAGAGAGAATAGAGAAAGAGACAGGACTTTATGCTGAGGAGGACAGATATCACTGGGTCGTTTTCCTGCCAAAGAAGGATGGCTTTGGAGCTCCTGCCCGCTATTATGGTCTGCTTGAAAATGGAGAGATAAAGCTCAGAGGAGTTATGGCAAGGAGGAGAGACACCCCAGAGTTCATCAGGAGAGCGCAGCTGGAGATGTTTGATTTGCTGAGAAAGGCAAGAACACTGGAGGAGCTTAATGAACTTGAAAATGATCTGAAAGCAGTTTACCGCAGATATCTTCTGGCTATGAAACATGCAGACCCAGAAGAGTTCTTCATCAGGAAAAGGATAAACAGAACATCTTATTCTAAAAACTCCATTGAAGCCTCTGCAGTAAAGGAGCTGAAAAGGCATGGGGTCAAGCTATCTCCCGGAATGGAGATAGAGTATGTGGTTGTTGATTTTGGCAAGAAAATGGTTTCCGTCAGAAATCCTGAAAGCGTTGATGTTGAATACTACAGAAAGCTGCTTGAGAAGGCATACGAAGAGGTTGCATTTGCCGTCAGAAGCGCTCTCTCCTCTCCTTCAGAAACTCCTCAGGAATCATGACTGCAATCTCATTCATGACTGCCGTGAAGTCCCTGATGTTTCTTGTGATGAATACATCGGCAGTATTGAGTGCGGAGTGAAACTGTATGCAGTCCTCAAAATCGTCAATTCGAGATTCCTCGTAGGATTTCAGGATAATTTCTTCCGTCAGTGGAACAATTCTGAATTCCTTCAGGGCTCTTCTGGTATCTTCCCTTGCTCTGTTCTCATCGGCGTATCTTGCCCTCAAAAAATAGATTATCGGCGGTGTGAGTGCAGAAACATAACCTTCAATTTCTCTATTCCTTACGAGCTGAATAGCAGCTAAACTCGCCTTCCAGCCCCTTCTCCTTTCGAGAACATCCATGAAGATGTTTACATCGAGGAAAACTCTCATTTCAGAACCTTCTCTACAGCATCTCTCACAACTTCTTTGTCCTTCTCAGGAGGGTTTGGTGGAATAGTTCCAACTAGGGCGAGAAGATCATCGTCGAAGTCAATGTCGGGGTAATCCTCCTTCAGCTCGGCCTTTGTCTCCTCAACAGATCTGTGAGTTAGCTCGAGCTCAAGCTCCTCCAGTCTTCTCCTCAGAAAATCCATTTCCCTTCTCAACCTGAAAATTTCCTTCCTGAGGGATTCGGTGTTCTGAGCCATAACACTCTGAATATGGTCTTTGCCTTTTAAATATGTTTTCTGCATTTCATCCCTCCATGAGAGCTTTCAGCATCAGTTCCCTGTCATATCTCCTGATGATGTACCTGGTCCTCCCCCTGCCCTTCTTCCCCATTACCACGTCTATCAGTCTTAATCTTTCCAGCTTGTTGATGATCTCGTAGAACCTTGTGTAGCCCATGTTCACCTCAGCCTTGAGAATTCTGTAAATGTCCCCTGAATTCACATCTCCCTCAATGGAATAGATTATCTTCAGAGCCTCCCTCTCATCCGAATTCAGAGCTGAGATGCTTTTGGCTAAGAAAACCCTCGCTCCCCCTTCATAGACCATCTCAACATCTCTCAGTTCGATTCTTCTGCTTGCCCTTCTCTCAGCCTCAATTCCTGACATTCTCAGCAGGTAAATTCCAAATCTCAGATCGGAAGTTCTTGCAGTCAGCTCCACAATTCTCTCAAAGGCCTCATCCGCTATAACTCCATCGTAAAATCCAAGTCTGATTCTTTGCAAGAGAATGTCTCGTATCTCATCCTCATCGTAAAGGGGAAAGTAAATCTCATCGGGATGGAAGACCGCTCCAGTCTTTTCATCCAGCTCAATTCTTTCAGTTGTGACAAGAATGATCCCAATTCTAATGCTGTACTCCTCATGGGCTTTGAGGAGGGCATAGAGTATCTCATTTCCAGCATCTCTTTCCAGGAAATTGAAATCATCTAAGGCGACAATGAGGGGTTTGTTTCTCTCAAGCAACCCCTCGCAGATGAGTTCATACATTCTGGCTATGGATATTCCGGTGTGTGGAGGTGGGTAACCATACACTCTCTCAAAGATTCTCGAGAACACCCTGTAGGATGTTCTTGCAAGAGGACATCTCACGTAGGTGATGATGGCGTGATCATCAATTTCCCGGAGAATTGTTCTCAGAGTTGAGGTTTTTCCTGTTGCAGGAGGGCCGAAAAGAATTGTATGAATTGGGGATGAGTTTCTCAAAGCAGGTCTGAGATTCATGGCAAGAGCCATCATCTGCCTCTCCCTGTGAATCAGTGTTTCCGGAATGTATTCTGGATCGAAAACAGATTCATCCCTGAAGAGTGTTTCATCCCTCCAGAGGAAGTTCATTTCCCATCATCTCCATTTCTGAGTTTCTCTATTTCCATCTTAAGCATTTCCAGTTCTCTCTGCATACTCATGAAGATTTTGATGAAATCGGGTTTGGTTAGCTGGGATAATGCTTCGCTCTTTCTCCTCTCCCATTCCTCGACTTCCTTCAGAGCCTCTTCGTTCAGTGGAAGTCCGCATCTAGAGCAGAATCTCGACTCTGCCGGATTGACCTGTAGGCATCTCGGACACTGTTTTACTTCCAAGTCCTTTCTATCTCCGTCCGTCTTGATGCCATGAAGTTTGAGAATCGCCTCATCTACATCCTCGCTTGAGAGATGAACGTATACTTTTACCATATCACTCCCGGGAACCCAGCCTAGGTATTTTGCCCCGATCGATTCAGGAACTTTGGCAAGAAGTTTTGTAGCTCTTGTGTGCCTGAAAAGGTGGGGATATATCCTTTTGTTTATGCCTGCTCTTCTGGCAATCTTTTTTATCTGATTCCTGATGTCGGCGTATTCCATTCCACTGAATACGTTTTTTCCTGTAAGTTTAATCCACAACGGAGCTTCTGGATCATCTTTCAAGGGGTGGTCTGACAACCACTCAGCGAGATATCTTGAAGAGTAGATAACTCTGATTTTTCTTCTTATGGTCTTGCTCTTCGGTAGCCATATAATAGCTCCATATTCGTCAAACGAAATGTCCTTTATTCTCATGGCACCAATTTCTCCAATTCTTGCTCCTGTTTCGTAGAGAAGTGACAGCATTGCCCTATCTCTCGAATTCATGCAAGAATTCATCATTCTATGAAATTCCTCCTCGCTTATAAGGTCCTGCGGAGTTACCTTGGTTTCATATTTGCCTATGCTAAACCAGTTAACAGTTTCTTCACTTCCGAGCCATTTGAAGAACTTTTTCAGGGTCTTTTTCAGCTCAACCATGGAGTTTTCAGTAATTTTTCCAGATTCGAGGTCTTCTTTATAATAGTTCAGAACCTTCCGCACGTCCTTCTTGTCCCAGCTGTCCAACTTTTTGTTTACGACTTTCAGAGCCTTTCTAATCCACAGGACATAAGAATAGATTCTGTGCTTCGATATTCCTTCTGCAATCAAATCTTCTATGAAGTCTTCCACAAATTCGAAGTTTTGCGGGCTTTCTTCTCTGAGCATTTCGAGCTGTCGTCTGTAGTACTTGTTTGCTTTGTGAAACATCTGAATATGGTTCTCCCCTTTACGTTTAAACTTAGGCTCCTTTCCGAAAGTCGATTGGGTGTTAAACCCAAGGTCAGTACGCCTGCCGGCGGCGTTCTAAACTGAGGTTCGATGTCCAAGGTTCGAGTCCTCCCTCATTTATATGCTACCCGAAAAGAGAGTAAAGGAGGCGACAAAGGTGTATGCTGAGAGGATGAGTTTTTAGAGGAATTTATCGTGTCCTTCTTTTCTATGGAAGAATCTGAGAATATGGATTGTTTTCGATTCATAATCTATGGTGAAAATAAGGTGGCAGTCATCTATTCTCAGTCTGTATTTAGGGTGTTTCCAGCGTCAATGAGCTTTTTAACGTCGAAAGCAAAAAGATTTTGGGTGAATTCCTTGAGCTTTTGTTTAATATGCTCTTTAACATTTGCAGGAAGAGAATTAATCTTTCTGGTTGCTTTTGGATGAATCAAAATTTCAAAGGTCATCCAATTTCACGTATTCGCTTTTCGGTGTCTTTCGATGTCTTATCTCATCAATTACTATGTTGATGTGAAAGGACTCGATGAAACTGTGGCAATTAAACTTAAAAAAGCATGCAAAATGGAGAAATCTGGAGTGAGAGCAGTATTTCTCAAAGATAGTGAAGTGAGAGAAGCATACCACCAGCTGGCTAAAAATGGAGAACACATTAATGTTTTCATGAAGCTTGAAATTTTCTCAGGGATTCGAGGGAAGCATGCGTATGAAATGCTCAGAAACTACGATGAAGATCAGCTTATCAGGATCCCTGAAAAGGGAATAGCAAGATACCTCATTGTAGAATACAGCAAGGGGAATAAACAGGGTTTCTTTGCGTATTTCCCCATTGAATTTGCTGATGAGCTGAGAAAGTTTGAGGAATTCGAATACAGGGATTTCATTGAAAATTCAAGGTATAACAGGGTTAACTCAAATTCCATCAGGAAGTGGCACTACAACAAAATGATCGATTGTGGATTTGATGCCTCAATCGCAGACTTCATTCAGGGTAGAGCACCACAGAGTGTGGGTGCGATGCATTACTTGGCATCTGCAAGACAGGCAGATAAGGCATACTCAAAGGCTGTGGGAGAGATTAGATGGTTTCTTGAGTGACTATCTATATCCTCTACCACGCCTAAATGCCTCTACAACATAGACAGTCTTGCCATCAACAAAATATTCAAACCTGAAGTCTCCAACTCTCAACCTGTACATAGTCCTTTTTTCTCCTTTCAGTTTCTTAATTGACACTCCTGATCTTGGAGTGAATGGATCTTCTCCAAGCTTTTTTAAGCTATCAACACATCTCCTTCTCTCAACCTCGCTTAACCTGTCAAGAAACTTCACAACATCAGGATGGAGAGATACCAAGAACATTCAAAGTCCTCTTGAGCTGGTGTATTCATCCAGGGAAACAAACTTATCCCTGTCCTTAATGACTTTCTCCCATTTTTCCTCGATGTAGCTCTGGAGTTCCTCATATGATTCAATCAGCCTTTCAATCACCTCTTCAATGGGCTCATCCTTTTTCCTTAGCTTTTCGAGTTTTCTAAAAGTTCCTTCCCTGAGGGTTATTGAAGTCATCAAAATAAGTCAACCTCAAAAGTATTTAACTTCTTTCTCAGGTATCTTTTCCACCCATCTTCTTTTTAGGAAGTTTTTTCGAGCAGATTTGCAACAACGTCCTGATGGTTCATCCTGGATTCAGAGATTACATCCTATCACACAACACAGGAAGCTTGGACGTTCAGAGCTATGATGGGAAACTCCCAGCTGGAATCTACCAGCAATACATGGAGAAGTGGGAAATGTTAATCTCGTGCCTGAAGGGGTGAGTTTGGAGAACCTTTTGAACCTTATTCGCAAAACAAAATGACAGAATTTAAGCTTTTGTTCGATGGACTGAGTAGCCCCCAACTGTGGATAGCTCTTCCCATATTCACTCACTCCTCTCTTTTAGAAAAGCCAAAAATTGTCGAACAAGTGCTAAGCCATTAAACGTATTGTGGAAGATTTATTATTGTGATTTATTTATTATTGTCTAGGACATCTATTAACATTTCTAATTGATGATTGAGTATTCTTTTTATTTTGCTGGGGGAAAAATATTTTGGATTGTCTATATATTTTACAACTTCTCTCTCGTCTGGTATTCCGATATGTTCGAAATTGAAATGTTTTTTAGCAAAAGCAACATAGTGTGTACTTCCAGCAAACTTACTTTCTGGAGTAAGGGAAATCAAGATATAATAAAAGGTTTGATTTTTGGTAATTTGTGAATGAAGTGGAATTGATGATAGTATTGACTTTTCAATTTTTTCGGAGTATTCTTTTTCACGACAAATAGCATGCTCTCTCGTAGTCTCTATGATTGATGTCCATGAATTTGAAAAAAGAATTATGTCTGTTTCCTTCTCAACCTCATCAATTTTTAACTTCACATTAGTATTGAACTTCGCTTTAACCTTATCAGATAAATAACATGCAAGAAGGAAGTTATAAATGGGTTCATATCCTCTCTTTTTGAGAGGATTTTTGGACGGATCGTCACTTATATCTTCTAGAGATATTAGTCTCTCTATTAAGTTGTATTCAATGTCAAAGAACATTTGTGATCCTCCAAGAATTCTCAAATTACAATCTCTGTTCTCTGGATCTTTTATTATTATTTCTTGAATCTTTTTCAAACATGTGCATTCATTGTTTTCCCTTTTACATTCAAAACTGCCAAAATTTATGGTAATGTCGCAGTCTATTCCATTATTTTTCATTTTATTGTTTTTCAGAATATGTATTCTCTCCATATAATTGTATATGAATGCTAGAATAATAGGACAATCCAAAACGACTTGACAATCTTTTTTTGAGCTCATGTGAGCTTTTCTTTCAAAGCTTTTAAACGCTTTTACAAAGTTTCCAACTAGGATATTTTTCTTTCCAAATGGATTTACGTGTTCATCGTGATATCTAAAATACGTCACCATGGCAACCTTACTACCAAAATTGATGAGATATGCTTGCTTATCTCGAGGTATTGCCGAACGTAGATGTCTTTTTAGCTCTTTTTCTAGCTCTTCGTTCTTGATGCCTTCAAGAGAGATTGGATACATTTGAGAGTATAGTTTTTCAAGAATATAAAGGGAGTAAAATAATTCCAAAATAGAATAGAAAGTTTTTTCGTTTTTTATACTTGCAGATAATAAGTTATCGCTTTTTTCAATATTAAGAATTCCGAAATCCTCAAGAACGTATTTGGTTATTTTCTTTAAATTATCTATGTCTTTGTTCTCATATATTTCGATCATATCATGTGGCAGTCAAATAGATTTTGATTACTTCTCCGGGCTTTGCAGTTTTCATCGGTTCAGTCTGGTAGGCTCTTTCTTTGATGTCGTTGGTCCCAAGCTTACCGTATTCTTCGATGATTTCCTCTAAGACTTTTATTTCTTCTTCAGTAAGTTTGATATCTCTATCTTGTTCTCCTTTTACATATTCATATCTCTCGAAGTATGGATTATAGATTTCCTTTATTTCCTCACCGTCCATTTCTAGTGCAGTCTCGATGATTTGAGGAGAATAGGGTCCATAGAAGTGGTAAACATAGGTAAGTCCAGTAATAGTGTTTCCAGTTTTGTTTTTAGCTTCGACATCTGCAAGATAAAGTAGTTTGACGAGTTTGGTTCGCGACTCAATGAAACCAAGCTTATTAACAAGATAATAGATTACATCGCGGACTTTGTCATGCATTTTAGACACCTTTTCTAATTTTTGGATATAATATAACTATCGTGAGTTTATTTAATTTTCGCTTTATTTCAAATTCTACTTCATAATAAATTGGAAAGCTTACGACGAAACATTGAAGAGTCGATACAAATATTCAAGGAGAGGAAGTATTTATTATTTCTTTTAATCTTCTCCTCTTCTTTAGCTTACTAAAACCACTATTATCACCTTAGAACATGCTGAAGGTTTGGTGCAAAATACATAAAAAGAAGCTCTCTCCTGCCTTTTTTCTAAGGGTGTAACCTGCCTTTATAGATGGATCCCTAAACTTTTGAAATCAACTTCATCAATTTTCAGGTTACATGGTTACAGGGTTACAACCAACACAAAAGTTACAAGTTCCTAAGGTTACAAAGTTGCATAATATATACTATTCTTTCTTCTCCCTCCTTAGAAAATGTATGTCATAGCTTCCACTAATTTTATCATTTTATACGCGTAAATCCAATCATGCCACGCCCAAACCTCAATAAAGTCCGTGTGAACTTCACATAAACAAAGATATCCTCGAAGCTTCAAGAAAATACATCCCTAACCTCAGCGACTTTGTGGAAAAGAAGCTAATCGAGTTTTTGCAGTTCGTAAATCACCCTCTCGTTCAAGATTTGAGTAGCCCCGCGGGGATTCGAACCCCGGTCGCCGGCTCCAAAGGCCGGTATGATTGACCGCTACACCACGGGGCTGCCATCAGAATTGGAGGTGATGCTGTTTAAATTCCTACCGAACCTGCAAGTGCTGTATTCAATTCAGTTTCTTGAGATAACCTTATCGGGTACTCAGTTCCCATGAATTCAACGTATAAATTGGCGTCTATTTTAACAGTGCTGTGTTCTCCGTTTTTGATATGAGTCACCCACCATTCAGGTAATTTTGTGTTATCGATGAACAGAGGGATCTTTATATTCTCCTGAGTTCCTGATTTTAGGTTGATATCCAGTCTTTGTGTACCTTTCCCTACTACAATCCCGTTCATTGCGATTTGATACTCAATCCTTTTTACATCAATGTTTACTGGTGCATTGTTAACAACTCTTCCGTTTACTATCAGTTCTGTCTTCAGATTATTGACCTTTCCCAAATCCAGTTTTATATTTTCAAGGGAAAACACCTTCTTTCCGGCGATTGTTATACCTTGATTCGGGAGACTAACTCCGAATATATGCGTCACAAACTCTTTTTTCACTTCTATTGGATAGCGATAATCCATTATCAGAAGGTTGATGACCGGTACAATTTTTATAAGCATCTCGCTTTTCTCTCCATGTTGTAAATGACTTACCCACATATCCTTGATTTTATCATTCTGGATTTTGATGCTCAAAACTACCTTATCTTTCTCGATTTCCTTGGCGTTTCCACTTGCAATTTGGATTCCATTAATATAGATATACGACTCAACATCTTTCAGAGGTAAAAACGGTAACGGGTTGTTTATGTTAACATTCACAACCAGCTCGCTGTATTGGTTATTGACCTCTCCCCAGTTAGCTTTGATTCCTTTTATTTCTGGTTGGACACATCCACTCAAAGAATACGCCACAAGTAGCAGAGCCACCAAGATGTATCTCACACTATATCTATTCACCCTACAAATTTAAAGTGTTTCGGTGAAATTTTAGCCACGTAAACTTTAATAAACACTCCTTTAAGATACGGCCATGGCTCTGGATGACTATTTTCAATTTGAAGAATTTGGGACAGACATGAGAACAGAGATCCTTGCAGGGCTGACGACCTTCATGACAATGAGCTACATAATCTTTGTAAATCCAGCAATTCTGAGTGTTGCCATAGGTAAGGAAGCCATACCGAGTCTCGTAACCGCAACGGCATTTTCTGCAGGAATCACAACGATAATAATGGGACTTTATGCCAGAAAACCCTTTGCTCTCGCTCCTGGAATGGGACTGAATGCCTATTTCACATATGGTGTGGTTCTTGGAATGGGGTACACATGGCAGGTCGCTCTTGCCGCTGTTTTTATTGAAGGGCTTCTGTTCATTGCTCTGTCGATTTCAGGATTCAGGACTGCAGTAATCAATGCAATTCCATCAAGTCAGAAGTATGCTATTGGAGCAGGTATCGGGCTTTTTTTGACACTGATTGGCATGAAAGCGGCGGGAATTGTCACTGTTAATGTCACAAATCCACAGGCTCATGTTCCGGGACTCCTTGACATAAATGACTGGGTGACAGCATTGAACACCAGTTATTTCTCCACTCCAGAATTCTTGGTGGCAGTTATTGGCCTTGTGGTAGCATTTCTACTCATTGCCAGAAACATTCCCGGAGCGCTTCTGTTCTCAATCATTGCTGCGACGATTGCCGCTGTTGCTGTTGGCGTCTCACCACCTCCAGAACGAATCTTTGCATTTCCAACTCTTGACAGAACACTGTTCAGGCTCGATCTTTCAGGACTTATGAGTGTTGGAGCAGTGGGGGTTGTATTTGCGTTCTTCATGGTTGACTTCTTCGATACTGTTGGCACAGTAGCTGGACTTAGCGCCAAGGCAGGATTTATGGAAGAAGATGGGACCATCCCTGACAGTGAGAAGATATTGCTCACAGATGCCATAGGCACATCGCTTGGTGCTCTGCTGGGCACGTCAACTGTCACAACATACATAGAAAGCGCAGCGGGAATTGAGGAGGGAGGAAGAACAGGAATGACTGCAGTTGTTGTAGGGCTGCTTTTCCTCGCAATAGGGCTCTTTGTCTCACCCATAGCTCAGATCATTCCAGCTCAGGCAACTGCTCCTGCTCTTATGATAGTTGGATTCTACATGATCACTGTTGTGAGGAATGTTGACTTTGATGATCTGACTGAGGCGTTGCCTGCGTTTTTCGTGCTTGTGACCATTCCGTACACCTACTCAATCGCAGATGGAATTGGGGCAGGATTTATCAGCTATGTCATTCTCAAAATTGTTGCAGGGAGATACAGGGATATCCATCCACTGATGTACGCTCTCGCATTGGTCTTTGCAGTCTATTTCCTGTACCTTGGAGGAATAATCTAATCCTTTCCTTTTTCTCTGGATTTTGCAGATATCGTTATATACAATATTTGATAGGAGGAGTTATGGAGAAAGTCAGACTTGGTCTTGTGGTTGCAGAATTCAACAGGGACATAACCTACATGATGGAGATCCTTGCAAGAGAGCATGCCGAATTTCTTGGGGCCGAGATCGCTGATGTGGTACGAGTTCCGGGGGTTTTTGACATTCCCATAGCACTGAAAAAGATGCTTGAAAAGGGAAATGTTGATGCTGTTGCTACACTGGGATGTGTTATTGAAGGCGAGACAGAGCATGATGAGGTCGTTGCTCAGCATTCTGCAAGGAAGATAATGGATCTGAGCCTTGAGTATGGCATTCCAGTAGCTCTGGGTGTTAGCGGGCCGGGAATGGGCAGGATAGCAGCTCAGCAGAGAATAGATTACGCAAAGAGAGCGGTTGAGGCAGCAGTGAAGCTGGCCAGGAGGTTAAAAGAGTATGAGCAGGGCTGATCTGATACAGCCATCTGCCACGATGAAAATCTCTGAAAGGGCGAAGCAGCTCAGGAAGGAGGGGAAAAATGTAATTGATATGGGTCTTGGAGAGCCTGACTTTACAACTCCAGAGCATATAGTTGAATCTGCATGTCAGGCACTGAGGGATGGAAAAACATTTTATGCTCCAGCTCAGGGGATCCCTGAGCTCAGAGAGGCGATTGCAGATAAGGCAAGAGCTGAAAACAACATTCCTGCTGAGCCAGACAATGTTATAGTGACTGCAGGAGCCAAGTATGCGATTTATGAGGCTATGCAGGTGCTTATTGAAAAAGGGGAGGAGGTAATACTGCTTGAGCCAGCATGGGTGAGTTATGAGGCCTCAGTCCTTCTTGCAGGAGGGAAGCCTGTTTTTGTTAAACACAGCACTG
>JALUWC010000171.1 GCA_027019885.1 Geoglobus sp. | reverse complement strand
GGTCTTTCAGCGATTGCTATTCTCAGTTCTCTTAACTGAACAACGGTAACCCCTCTTCTTTCAATCTCAATGCTGCTGTCCTCATCCTGAGATGCAGCTTCAAGTATTTCATGGGCCATTGCTCTCAACTCTTCTATGGAAATCGGCTCATCTGTTATCCTTACAAGCTTCAGATCTCCAATCTTACCCCTTTTTGCATATCCAGGAACGCCTTCTCTTAAATGAACACTTGCAGTATTTTCAGTGAAAAATTTCATTATTCTGGTGTTTTCGGGATCTATTGCCTCTTTTTTAACGTAAATTGCCGATATCCCCTTTGATATGGCAACTGTGTACTGGACTCTGTCTCCTGTGACAAGAACAGCATTCTCTTCTTCTGCAATCTTTCTTATGAGATTGTCAATCTCGCCTCCCTTTGCAAGCCTTATTTGCTCAAGATTTGGTCTTGAACCAGCAAAGACAACTTCATTTCCAAGTTTCCGGCTCATGTCCCTTATTCTTTTTATCTCCTCAAGTCCCTGAAACCCTGTCATTCTGCCAAAGTTGGCCTGAGCCTCAAGTTCCGCAACAACAGCCTCGGGAATTATAATCATCCCTTTCAGTTTTCTACTTTCAATCATCTTTGATACCCTGCCATCCACAATTACGCTTGTATCAACCACGTACTTCATTCAGATCCCTCCAGTTTTGTGAAGAAGCATGTGTAGTTTCCCGTGTGGCAGGCATTGCCATGCTGTCTTACGATGTAGAGCAAAGCATCTCCATCGCAGTCTATTCTGACGTCTACAATCTCCTGCACATTTCCGGATTCCTCGCCTTTCATCCATAGCTTTTTTCTGCTTCTGCTGTAATAGTGGGCTTTTTTTGTCTCCAAGGTTTTTTTAATTGCATCTTTATTTGCATATGCAAGCATGAGCACGTCTTTACTTTGATAATCCTGAACCACAACAGGCACAAGTCCATCTTTACCGAATCTGATCTCCATCGCTGAATTTTAACCGGAAATGTTTATAAATTTAAGCAAGTAAATAGTTGAATGGTGGTATTATGAAAAGAATATCCACTGGCATTCTAAATCTCGATACTCAGCTGGGTGGTGGTTTTCCTGCTGGAAGCGTAATACTCATGATCGAAGACCCAGGAGCTGGAGCCGAGATTTTCTCGTATCACTTCATTCACGAAGGAATAAAAAACAAGGAAAAAGCACTCTACGTTTCAACCAATGACACTGCAGATGAAATAAAGGAAAGCATGATACTGTATCTGAGAATAGCTGAAAATGATTTTGAGAGCGTGAGGTTTCTGGACTTCATGGGGGCGAGGATAGGAAGTGTGGGCTTGAGGGAAAGCCTCACCCTCTCCGGAGACCCTTACAACAGGGTTATTACAGAATGTGCAAAAGATTACGGAAGATCTGTAATCAACAATCTTGGATATTTTGCTGAGGATTATGACCGAAAGACTGTTCTGAACATGCTTGAGTCCATGGCAATAAGTGCCAGAAGAAACGAGTCAGCAATACTGGTTCTCTTCACAAGAGGGATGTTTGAATCGAGCTTTGAGACTGCCGTAAAGCAGGTTGTTGATGGGATCATAGAGCTCAGCATAAGGGAGGCTGAAACGGAAATTCAGAGAAGACTTAAGGTGATAAAGCTCAAAAGAACTCTCGTTCCGAAATCTGTTTTCAGATACGACATCACCGACAGGGGCATAAGAATGGAATCCGTCACGAGGGTTCTATGAGGTTGTATCAGGGTATCATCGAGATCGAAAACCTGAGAGAATTTCTGAAAAAAATTCCGGAAAGATGCGTTTTTATTGATGCTGATTATGTTATAAGCATGGAGACAGTTGAATTTGCAGTCAGAAAAGCTGTCAGATCGTGGAATAGTGGAAAAAGAGTTTCCAAAGCCCTGTCCATGGAAATTCTGCTTCATTTCTCAGCAACAAGGCAGATAAATCATGCAGTGAAGGCAGGACTGAAGCAAGGGCTTAACAGGGTGGTTGTTGTGGATCTTGATTCGTGCAGAAGATCTCTCGAGAACTTAGGTTTTGAGGAGCAGGAGGTTGTTGAAACAAATCCTGAAAAACTGAGAAAAGTGGCAGATTTTTACGGAATTTGTGATGAGGAAATTGGAATCACTGGATGGAATAAGCTCGATCTGCTTGTGAGGGAAAGAATTGCTCTTTTTACTCTCTCAAAATAATTATAAATTCTTCTGAGTAATTTCGATTGATGCTGGGGGTTGATGATAGGATTGAATTTGCAGCGGAAATCATCGCAAATGCCAGGCATGCTGTTGTTTTCACAGGTGCTGGAGTTTCTGCTGAAAGCGGAGTTCCAACATTCAGAGGGAAGGATGGTTTGTGGACAAAATACGATCCTGAGGAGGTTGCGTCAATATCAGGATTCAGAAGAGACCCAAAGGCATTCTGGAATTTTTCAAAGGAGCTCCTGCTCAAAAAGAAAGCTGAACCAAACCCGGCTCACTACGCAATTGCAGAGCTTGAAAAGATGGGTATAGTCAAGGCTGTTGTAACCCAGAATGTTGACATGCTTCATCAGAGGGCTGGAAGCAAAACAGTTTACGAACTTCACGGCTCGATGGAGATTGTTGACTGCCTTGATTGTGGAAAAACCTACAGATGGGATGAGATTGAAGGAATGCTTGAGAGGGATGATGTCAGGTGCCATTGCGGGAGCCATTATCTAAAACCAAGGGTTGTGCTTTTTGGAGAGCAACTTCCAAGGGATGCTCTGACATCTGCAATTGAGGAAAGCAGGAGATGTGATGTTTTCATAGTTGTTGGGTCTTCTCTCGTTGTTTATCCAGCAGCA
>JALUWC010000170.1 GCA_027019885.1 Geoglobus sp. | reverse complement strand
GAAGGTTGGAGGAGCTGGAGGGGGCACAGCATAGCTGCTGGGGCAACAATTCCAAGAGGCTCGGAAGATGAATTTTTGAAAATTCTTGATAGAATTGTTGGTGAACAGCTTTTGAGCTGAAAACCAAAATTTCGAAAAAGTTATTACTATATGCGAACTATCGTGGGCTGGTGATGCATGATGGCTGAAAAGAAGGAGAGGGACAAATCCCACCATGAGAGACTTTTCAAGGCTTCCATGAGTCCTGTGAGACGGCAAATCGTTGCTGCCATAGGAATACATGGAAAGAGCAGAGATGAGCTCAAGCAGGAGCTCAGCGTGTCTGATTTTCAGCTTAAATTCAATCTTGACTGGCTTATAAGAGAGGGTTTTGTTGTTGAGGAAGAGGGAAAGTTGAAGCTAACCGATGATGGTATCGAGCTTCTTGAAGCGGGCTAAATTTCCGGGGCCTTTTTATTTTTGAACATGTTGACCATCTCTCTGTAAAACTCGCAGAATTCTCCTGAGCCAACCATAACATTAAGATTGTTTTTGATTTCGGTAAATATCAAAACAAAGTCTCCAGAGAAAATCAGGCCATGAACAACATCACTTTTTCCAACCAAATTGAGCTTTACCTTCTCTTTCCATTTTGAAAATAACTGCTCCAGTTTTTTGTTTGAGGATATTGCATACACCTCAACCTGTTTTGAACGGGATACAAAGCTTTCTATGACGCTGTATGCCACATCTCCCTTGTAGAACTCCACCACCTCTTTTCTGCTGTGCTTTTCAAGCTCTTTCAGCCCCTCGCTGAGAAGTTCAATTCTCTCTTTTAGCTTAATGGAGAAAAGCTCAACAAGCCGTTCAGCTGAAAGAGCCCTGAATTTAAGCGGTTTTCCAAAAGACTCAACAAAACCCTTGTTTTCCAGACTTCTCACCACCTCGTAAACTGAAGTTCTTGGAACTCCGCTTTTTTCTGCAAGCTCCGATGCCGTCATCTCACCCTCCATCACAAGTGCAAGGAGAACCCTGATCTCGTAGTCAGAGAACCTGAAGTCCTTCAGCACATCCACAATTCTGTCCATATCACATACTGTGGAGACCACAATATTTATATAACTTTCGTAGCATCCGCTACGACAGGTGATGTGTGTGAGAATAAAATTCCTGCTGATAATGCTTGTGATTCTAATCGCTCTTCAGGGAACAGTCTCTGCCATCCAGTACAAGGATGAACCATACTTCACAGCCTACATAGCCCAAAGCAATCACATTCAGGTTGGTAAGGAATCAAACTTGATGGTCATTCTGCAGAATAATGCAAAACTGTGGAAGATCATCTATGATTCTCAGGATGAATTCAATCTATTTTCTCAAAACCCAGATTATTTGAAAATGCTCACAACTGCTATGAACGTTTCTGTAAAATTTGAGAGCAATGGTCTCAGAATAAAAACTCCTGAAATGTTTTTCTCTGCAATTCCTTCATTCCAGCCCATTCAGATTCCAGTTGTCGTAGATACAGATGGGGTTAAGGCTGGGGAGTATGGTCTCACTGTTAGGCTGAGCTATGAAGTTTTGGACAATGTTTTCTTCACATCATCTGCATCTGTGAATCCCATCCCTGCCCGGGAAATATATAATTACACATATAATGCATCTCTAAATAAATGGATTCCAAATCCTTATCAACAGATTCAGGAATATAAAACTAATTATTATCTTGAATATATAAAATTTTCATTTAAGAGTAAAACTCAGGAGATAAAACTTAAAATTATTGTGGATAAACCCGATGTTCTTCTAAATGTAACTGATGTCAAATCTGATCTTGTTGCAGGTGGGAAAGGAAAGATTACTTTAACTGTGAAAAATGAGGGAAAAAGAGATGCTGAAAATCTTTTCCTTGTTCTCTCAGTTCCTTCGGGATTTGTGCCCCAGGGAATCCAGCGGTTCGATGCAGAATCGATAAACAAAGCCATTAACAGCATTCTGAGCCAGAATCCCCAGCTCTCAATGCTTGGGATCAAGGGAATTGAGATCAATTTGCCATCTCAACTTCAGACGATCCTCTCTCAGGGTTCGGTTTATATTGGAACGCTAAAGGCAAATGAGACAATAAATGTAACGTTTGTGGTAGATGTGAATGCTGAAGAAGGTGGATACTATCCGTTTCAGATAAGCGGGATTTACACAGCTGATGGAGACGTGAAGCAAACTTCTCCCGCATCCTTTGGTGTCTCAGTCAAAGATAAGCCGGAAATTGAGGTTGAGGAAGTAAAATCAAATGTTTTTGCAGGAAGCAAGGGAGATGTGCTTGTCAAACTGGTTTCGGATTCAGAGATAAAGTCGGTAAAAGGCAAACTTGAAACCGATCCTCCACTGAGCGTTATTGCAGGACAGTTCTATGCGGGGGATGGGAAAAGTTTTGAGATGAGATTCAAGGTTAAGGCAGGAGATGATGCCGAGAACATAGTTTATCCTGCAAAGCTCACAGTCACATACGATCTAAATGGAAGAGAAGTGAGCAAGAAATTTGATGTTGGGATTAAGGTTGGTGAAAAAATCAGATTTGAGATAGATGGGGAGGGGTCAATTCCAGCAGGAAGCGAGAGAATAGTTTCTGTTAAGATAAAGAACACAGGAGGTTATGAAATAAGAGATGCGACAGCAAGGATCACAGTTGTCGATCCCTTCTCCACCACAGATGACTCCTCTTTTATTGGAAATCTCAAGCCAAGAGAAGAAAAGGGGATATCGTTCAGGATTAAGGTGGATAAGGACGCCACTCCCAAAGAATATGCTCTGAATCTTGAAGTGAAGTACAGAGATATCAATGGAGAATGGGTGATAAGCGAACCTG
>JALUWC010000169.1 GCA_027019885.1 Geoglobus sp. | reverse complement strand
CTTATAAACAAATTCAGGCTGATGGCTTATGCCTGTTCATGTCATCGTTGTGGGCCCGTGGCTCAGCCTGGTTAGAGCGTGCGCCTGATAAGCGCAAGGTCCGGGGTTCAAACCCCCGCGGGCCCATGTTTTATAACACTTTCGCCCGTACCTGTTTTGGAGCAGACACACCCGAGCAGACATTCTGGATGTCCTCTCCGCTTCTCCTAAGCACTTTGACATTGCAGGTGACATCTCTGTGTCCCCTTTCACGAACAGGGCAGGTGACAGCTTTTCACCTCTACACCATCTCGCACGAATCCTGCGTAACACTCGAACCCCTGAGAGAATCAGACCGGTACGAGTTCAGCAGCCATTCAAGCTCCCTCAGGAGCCTGCAGTTTCCGCAGTCTGGCTTTTCTGGTTTCACAGTCCTATAAATCCTGAAATAGTACGAGATTGCCTTCCTCGATGACCACGTCTTTATTAACAGTCCAGACTGTTCAAGGTAGCCAAGCACCCTAGATAGCACCTTTCCGAAAGAGTTCTTTTCGAGATCCTTAAAGCTCTCGCAATTCCTTGCAAGATCTCTCACAATTCTGTACCTCACCGGCTTCTCCTCTGCAAGTTTTGCCGCGAGCTCAACACACTTCCTGAAATCCACATAGCCTACATGCCTTCGAACGAGGTTCTCTATATCTTTTGGAGAGAACACAGGGAACTCTTCCTCTATCTCCCTCCACAGCTCCATCGCCATGTCAACGAGCGATTCAAAGTTGTCCTGCTTTTCTCCTCTTGCATCCAAGAGCAGCTATCGAAGATTTCGGGGTTCTCGCATTTCTCCCTCAGATCTTTGGGCAGCCTGTAGTCCCTCCTCACAAGCTCCCCGCTCTCCATAAGCTCGCGGAGGATGTCTGTAAATCTCTTTTTCTCTGCAGATTATCCTTCTCAGGAACCTGTTGTTCACAAAGGGTGCTAGCTTGTTCAGGACTGCATCCGTCCTTCCCCTCGGAAGCCTCTTCAGCTCCTCCTGAAACTCCCTGTGGTTTATTTTACCGCTCACCAGATCGTACAGATCCTTCATTGTCGGAGAATCATCCCTCTCGTAGAGAGCTCGGAGCCCTTCCTGAAATATCCTGTTCAGAGACGGCCCCCAGTACTGCCTGCCGTAGAGCTTTCTGAAGAACTCTGTAATTTCTCCGATGACCTTCTCAACAGCAATCTCCCTGTTATCATAGCTCTCGAGCTCAAGGGGGTTCAGCGAGAAATTTACCCTGAGAGGATCGAGGAGAAACACATTCTCCAGATCAGCCGGGTTGACAGCTCTCACAGTGTCATGTGCAAGGTTTCCGTGGGGATCGATTACGATGCAGCACGCTCCCTCCTCGA
The DNA here is from genome assembly GCA_027019885.1 of Geoglobus sp. GTDB lineage: Archaea > Halobacteriota > Archaeoglobi > Archaeoglobales > Archaeoglobaceae > Geoglobus. Next base: position 11,394 of record JALUWC010000169.1, on the reverse strand, counting down.
ATGCCTGCACAGCTTCATTTGCCAGAAGCGTGCTCTTGCCGGTGCCGGTTGCACCAATCACGTGCTGGTGCTGCAATAGATCTTCAGGAGATATCCTCAATGCCCTGCCTGCGATGCCTGCTATCAGAACCATCACCCGGGAAGTGCGCCATCGCTGCGAGCTCCTCAGCCGTGACGCGGAAGCTGTCTTTAATTGGAATGAACCTCCTCTTCAGTATGTTCTTCAGGACAACCCCTGAATCCGGGATTTTTGGAATCACAGGAATGAGTTCGCAGGACGGGGATGAGAGCACGGTAAAGCTCCTCAGCACAGCATCGCACGAACTGACGGCTCTCCTCCAGTCGTCCGAGAACACAGCTACCGCAACCCTCAGCCTGTAAACTGGGCTCTCTCCCGACAGCCTCTCAACCACTGTCTTCTCAGGCCTGAACAGGAACTGGATGAATGTGTTCTCCTGTGCTGCTGCCATGACAAGGACGAGCGGGTCATGGCTGAAATCGGCGAGTGATTTCAGAAGGTACGGTGTACCCTCAAACCTGAGGAAGCCCGCTGAGACAAAACACTCCTTCTCCGGCAGAGGGATCTGGGATATCTCCATGCGCGGCGAGGGATGGACTGCAGAGAGCCTGAGCAGGAGCTCCTGAAGCCCCTCCCTCTTATCAGAGAAGGCAAAGTACTGCTCCTCCTCTCCCTTCCAGATCTCCAGCGAGTAGACATGCCTTTTCTTCCAGAGAATTCTGTAGGCACTTTCCAGCAGCCCGGGGTTGCTGACTTCAGATGGCACAAACCTGATAACCTCGGGGAGCTTCAGGAATCTCTTCATCTCGGGTGAAAACCTGCTTACACCCTTCAATCTCATCCTTATTCTCTCGAGCATCTCACCCACCCTTTCTGGCAGCCAGGAGAACGGGTATGAGGCTGAGCAGGCTTAGCTCTATCTTTCCCGTTGCCATTCCTGCGACCACTGCAATTACAGCTCCTGCAACAATAACTCCGGGAAAGGACTTCAGGAGAGTCCTGATCAGCAGGCCCAGGATCATGCCTGTCAGGAATGCTACCAGAAGCTTCATTTCCTGCTCACCTTCCTGACCATCGATTTGGTGACCTCGTGCTGGTAGAGCTGAAGGAAGAGCAGCGAGAAAATCTCGTACTGAAGTGCCTGAATCATCCTGTTTCCAAGACCTTCCATCACCGCAAGCAGTGCGAAGAGCAGGGCAAGAGCTGCGAAGGATGCTGCGGCCGTGCTTATTCTCCTGAGATATGCAAAGGGATTCGCCGTCATGTTTAATCTATTGAAGGATGGAGAAGAAAAATGGGAAGAGAGGGAAGGGTGCAGAATTCTACTTAAAATACCTTTTCAATTAATATTGGGTTGATGGCAACAGGATATGTTTTTGAATGCATAAAATAAGGTCGGGATGTATCAAGCCATCTTTTTCTGATTATCCACCTCTCTCCTTTCTCGTCAACTGCCTCAAAGTACTCAATCCCGTACCCATTCTCAATTTTATGCACAAGCTTGATTACTCTGGGCCAAATTTCCCGTGTCTCCAATTTGTGAGATAGATCAATAAGTTTGTCTATCACCTCGTTGATATCCTCTTTGGAAATCGTTGTATCTTTTTTATGCCTTATTCCTGATGAGGAGAGTTTGGGAGATATTCCATCTAGTTCATTTAAAAGCTGTTGAGGTATGACTTGGTCTCTACCGAACTCTTTTCTAAGTTTATTCAGCAAGGTGCTATCTTTTTTCACAATTCTATTCAATCTTCTTAGCAAATTAATAAAATGGCCGAGACCCCACTTTTCAAATGGTTTCTCGCGCAATCCAACCTTATCTCTTATAACTTGATCAATATTGCTAAGACTTGTATTGTACAGAAAGCACAGGTAAAAATAACTCAAATTTCGAAGAACCCCCTCGGTTTCCCTGTAAAGATCAGTAACAATTGCTGATGATGACTCCCTCCCCAACCTTTTACGACATTCATTCAAAAACCTCCTATATTCTTCCAGACCGGTTATTACAGGTGGCAAGTTGAAACCCAGTTGAAGAAGTATGATTTTCACAATCTCATCCTTATCCTCGATGAGAGATGCAGCTCTAATCTGCAGATCTTCAGCCATTTTTCGTAATTGTGGTGTTCCAAATAAATTTCTCAGAATATTTTCTGGATTCTCTTTAATGCAGTATTCTAGAAGTTTCTGGTCAAATTCCCCTTTGTATTCCTTTAATTCAGGTTCGAGGCTTCTCTCATCAAACCACCCCCTTTTTATGGCTTTTTTGATTAGATTTGCCAGTTCCTGTGAAGGATCTCTTTCCACCTTAGACATCTGCTGAAAAATTCCGTGAGGAGTAATAATCCATTCTGAAAATGAATATGGAAACCTCTCATAGAGTCCTCTGACCCTTGGAGGCGAAATTTTTATTCTTTTACCATCAGGTCCCTTTACGTTTCCTGCTAGGAGCTCATTCACAATGAAACACAGGTCAGCATCACCAAAGTATGTATGTATCAACTGAAGGATTTTGGCGTATCTTATTGAATCATCTTTTTCAATTTCTATACTTCTGAATAATTCCCTTATCTTCTCAGATTCGTCTACGGGGATACCGTATTTACCGGGATTGAGACTCACCTCTTGTAGCATACCTAGCCACGTGAGAATTATGGTTTCTCGAGAAGATGAATCAAACTTCTTTTCCACAATTTCGATTACGGTGGAGTATAACTCCCATACTCCACCCTCCCTACTATGAAAAGATTTGAGCCATCCAAGCGGCCCAATTGTAATGTTTTTATAATGAATGAATGGCTGTAACACACCTTTCTTGTACAGTTTCGTCCAAGCAGAAATAAATTCATCTTCACTGACATGGAATGCAATTTCAAAAGCCGGTAATTTTTTATCAACCTTTCGTTTTATTTTTATCTTTTTTCCCATTAATTCTTCGTAAAGTGGAGAGAAGGAGGATTGCCAAGACGTTTCTGGTAAACCGTAGTATAGAGCATCAGAGAGGAGAATCCTAATATCAGCTTCAGCAATAGATTTAACACCTAGTATTGACAGCAATTTCTCCTTGCTCGATTTCTCACAGATTCTTGAAAATATAGTTTCATAACCTGCACGTGGAGATAAACGGATTCCCAATTTTTCTCTTACAACATCAAGAAAATTCTCTTTATTACCGTATTTTCTTGTGATGAAATTTGCCAGTATCTTGGCACTCTCCTTGTCAAATCTCTCATTAATCTTTGGGGACATGTTTATAGTTTTGTAGAAAATAAGATATAATTTTTATTTTCAACAATCTTGCTTACCCGATCTCGTAATTCAACTATGTTTTTGGAACCTTTTCATTTACTTTCAAAACCCTTCTACCCCACGCATCAACTCTTTCAGTAAGAGGCAACGGATCAAACTTCCCTGAATAGATGTACTCCCACATCTCTTCCTCGAGAAAAATGCTGCATGCTTCATCTCCATATTCCTCTATCAGGTGATCATAATCCTCAAACCTGTAAACACGGTCATCTGTCCTGAAAACAATTGTATCACCACTCACCTCAAGTCTCTCCATAAACTGATCGTAGTAGTTGAAAATCTCGTTCCTGCCGAGCATGTAAAATGGAAGCTCTGGTTTTTCATCGTCGTTAACGAAAACATATACGTAATCGCAGAAGATGTTGCCAGAGGTTCTGAAAACGAGCTTGTGGTTCTCGTGTTCAGCCGCATATTTTGCAATGTTTCTCACAACATCCTTCTGGCTCCCGTGCATGTAGAGCAGGGCATCGCAGTACGCGAGCTTCCAGCCCAGCCAGTCACTTCTGAATGCTATTTCCTCGGGCAGGTACTGTGTTTCCTCCAGAAAACGTGCGAGTTTTCTTATGTCCATGTTTTTCAGTTCTGTTTGAGGAGGTTAAAATCAGAAAGACACGGTAAAATGCAGAGTGCAGTATGCAATCCACACTCTTCTCTCTTATAACCTCTTGGAGAGATTTACTCTCCCATGACGGAAATCAGAGAGCTCCTGAAGGAGCACATCCGGAAAAACAGCGAGACATGGATATGCTATGATATAGACAGGGGAATGATTGACATACACGGCAGAAGTTACAGTGTAGGAGAGCTGTCGTTCAGCGAGGTCGGAGGAGCAGTTAAATCCGTGCTTAGAGAGCTCTTTGGGGAGTACAGAACAATACCATACACCTTCAACTCGGAAGCGTATGAGAACGAGAAGTTCAGGGCAGAGGTGCTTGCTCTGGGATTCGAGGGGTTGCTGAGATTTAGGGTAGAGAGAAAGAGTATTTAGAGATTCTCTCTTTCTTCTTTATCAAAATTTTTAATTTTGTTTTTGAAGGTCAGGAAGATAATTAGTTTTAAGAAATCTATGTTACAAACACTCACTCATAATAAGAAAAACCAAGGTGGGAATATGCCTGCAGTGGTCGTTGCGGAACTTCGATATGATAAAAAAAGAGACGTCTTCTTTGTCTATCTTTATCAATTGCTGAATCGCCTTCAGGTTATTCAGGATAGCCATTATATTTATGGAAAACTGGACTCGTGCTATATTGACAAAAAAATAAGAAAGGATATCTCCAAACCTATGGAGTTACGAATTAAAAATGGTGAAGGTACTTTTGATTACAAGTCCGGAGAAACTATCAGAGAGGCAGGGATAACACCAAATTCGTGGGTTTGTTTGGTTCTGGAACACTACTCTAGATCGGGTCGTAAATACGACAAATACCCCATCTATCCGGATCATTTTGAAATTATAGAAGTTCCCGATGCTCTGAGAGGAGAGATAGAAACGAGATTTAAAGGTGCGGAGGAAATATTAAGGCTTTTGGAGATGAGCGGAGTCATAGAAGAGCTAAAAGAAGGATACGAGCATCTTCAGAATGCTTACATCAAGTTCTAGGCAAACTTCTTCGAGGATTCAAAGACTAGTGCAAGGAAAACTCTGGAGATAATAAGGGAGATTGTCAGATCCTGGAAGACCATTGATGGGAGTGGGCATTTGGCCGATGGAATGAAAAAACTAGTCAGCAATCTCTATACTCTCTCCAGTACAGGTGGGCCGCATAGAGGAGTAGCAACCCGTGATGAGACAGAAGTGATTTTGTACACTCTTCTTTACTTGTTTAAATACATCAACAAGGTGGTTAAGGAGCAAAGAGTCGAGATAGGTCAGGAGACAGCGGAAAGTTAAAGGTTTGCACCCCACACTATCTTGAATCTCTTTTCCACTCATTCTTACTTTATTCTCATGCCCGGAATATTCAGGAAATGCCCTTCCTGCGGAGAGGATGCAATTCTGAAGAACATAGAGCCTGATTTCCAGAAAGGAGTCTTCAGAAGGATCTTTGAATGCAGGAACGGGCATGAGTTCAGCGAGGAGAGCAGCTTTGACGAGGAGAGGAAGTGGGTGAGGGATGTCTTTCAGGAACTGGCTGAAGAGCTCCTGAGGAGGAAGCAGCTAGGCTAGGATTTCTGCCTCCCTTACCTTTTTCAGGAAGAACTCCCTGAACTCCCTGTCACTCCAGAGAGTCTCCATTATCTGATCCATTATCTCCATCTTCATCTCCCTTTCAAACAGTTTCTCTGCTCTCTGATCTAGAGGAAAGAAACAGCGCTGGCATACCTGATTCGTTGCCGGGTTTGTTTCACCACAGCGAAGGCACTTCTTTGGCTTGAGCAGCTCGCCATTGTTTTCTTCATCCATCTCCATTCCATACAGTTTCAGTATCGCTCTATCCACATCCCTTCCAGAAAGATGGACGTAAACGCTCGCCATATCGCTGTCCTGAACCCAGCCGAAAAACTCCTTCATCTGCGCTTCCGTGAGATGATTTGCAAGGTGCGTTGCCCTTGCATGCCTGAAGGCATGCGGATTTACCTTCTTCTTAACTCCTGCCTTCTCTGCAATGGTTCTGAGTACTGTTCTCAAGGAATTGTAAGAAAGTCTGCTAAACCTGCTGAGTGATATCCATAGCCACGCTTCAGGATCATCATTGAGAGGATGCATGTTCACCCATTCGGCTAGATATGGAACAGAGGAAACAAGCCTTATCCTTCTGTAGCCAGTCTTTCCGTGAACGACTATCACCGCTCCGTACCTGTCAAAGGAAATGTTCTTAATTTTCATGGAGAGAAACTCCCCCACCCTGCATCCGGATTCGTAGAGAACAGAGATTAGAGCCCTGTCTCTCGGAGATCTTGCAGCGTCTATCATCTTTTTGATGTCTTTCTCTGAAAGAATTTCTTCTGGGAGCTTTCTGTTCTTTATCTCTTTACATCTGAGCCAAGAAATAACATCCTCCTTACCAAGCCACCTGAAGAACTTCTTTATGGAACGCTTGTAATCGTACTTTGTCCATTCTGTGAATGGAGATGTGTTTATCATAGCGATGACTCTTTTGAGATCATCCTCCGTTGCCCTGTCAAAATCCTTTCCCAGCCACTCAGCAACCTTTCTGAGGATGTACGCGTACTTCTGCACCCTTCCAGCAGTTATTCCCTGAGCAAAGCAGTCGTTGCAGAATTTTTCTATGAGTTCTTTGTTCTTTTGAGAAATGCCTGACTCCCTGAGAAGTTTGATTGCAAGTTCGTAGCGCTTTCTGTAGAAATGCATATCTTCCATATCAGATTTTGATCTTACCTCTCCCATAAATTGGGGGAGGCTCTGTTAATTGCAAGTGGCGCCGGGGCTGGACCAAAATAACGGCAAACAGAGCCCCTATCCCCTCAGAGAGCCCATTGCAAAATTTCAAAATTTATTATATGTAAAACTTGTATTTAAAATTTCACTTTTTTGAAACCTCTCGTGCAACATCTTTCAGGAAGTTCTCCAGTTCACCTACAAAGGAATAGAACTCCTCTGTTGGTTTTATAACAAACATTTGCATCTCAGAAGGATCATCGAGAACGTTCTCAAGATCAAGCGTATTGATGCTGGCCATGAGAGCTTCCCTGTACTTTTTAAATCTCATCGCCACACCAATCTTTGCGAGAATTTCCTCTCTCAGCTCCTCCATTCTCACTCCAGCTTTCTCGATCATGAACACATCGTAAATATCTCTCAGCTTCATCGCCTGCCTTGTCAGTATTGCGCGAATCTTCTCGCATAGAATTTCCTCGAGGCTGTAGGCTGCAACTTTCACGGGATGATAGAATTCCATAAACTCCTCAAAATATGCTTTTTCATCATCCTGAATTTTCCTGCCGGCAAGAAGCGTTTTTGCAGTAACATTTCTGTGAGGAAAGATGAGCCTTTCAACAAAATTAACCTGAATTTTGATGAGTTCACCTCCCATCCAGAGCTTGAATGTCGCCATTCTGCTCCCGCTTCCAAACTCCACGTAGTTTCTGTTCTTTAAATCACATCTGAAATCGAGCTCCATGTCGTGTGCAGTGCTCTCAAGAACGGAGCCGAATTTTTCAGCCTGCGCAACAAGCTCCCTTCTCAAACCCTTCTTTCCCAGATTCTTCCAGGCTTTCTGCTCCCTCCACGTGAAATCGAGATCAACGCTGAAGCGGTAGTATCCGAAATAACACTTCACCAGACAGCTTCCACCCTTAAAGAGATATGCATTGCCAAATGCAGAGTTGATTCCTCTCAGAATCCTGTGGATAAGCACATCCCTCTCGATCAGCGATGGTTTTCGAATCCCTGATTTCTCAGACACGAAGGCAACAAACTCAGACAAGTCCGGCATTCTCAACCACTCTCCTCACGCTCTTCGGATAGAAGCGAAGGTATTCTGCAAGCTTTTTCTTTCTGGCATTCCTCCCATACTCTTTGAGTGTTACCACAATTCTCTCCTCTGGCATCGAGTGGTATCTCGAGAGATATGCCATGTCAAGCAGGGTTTTCTCAAGATCTGAATATCTCATCCCTTTTTTCTCAACAACTCCAAAGCCGAAGAGCTCCTTTTTCAGCTTTATGAACCTGACATCCTCTCCATTGATATTCACAATCTTCGGTCTGTAAATAGAATCACTCAGCACATGGATCACAGGAGAGAATTCATGTGTTGCACCATTCAGCCTCAAAGCCGTGTTCAGACCAAAGTACCATTTCACGTTAAGCTCATTCATTCCCAGATAGATGATTTTCAATGTGCTGACACTCTTTCGCGTGCTGAACTCCTCAAGAGTTTTAACGTAATAAACTCCGCGGAGAATTCTTATCAGGTAGCCATAGGATATCATGAAGTTTATAACCCTGTCTGCATTCTCTCCAAATCTTTTACATGCTTTTTCCAGCTCTTTCCTTGTTACAGCCTTCCCTCCGAACTCTGAGAGCACGTATTTCGTGAATTTTTTCATACTTGTTATTTGTGTAACAATCTTTAAAAAAGTTGATGGTAGTTACATGAATAACAATGTACAGTTACTCATCACCAGCACTTTGCAATCCACTTTTCCAACCTTTAAAAATTCTTCCAGACCAATTCTAATCATGTATGTGAGCGAAGATCCTGTTTTCAGGCAGAAGGAAGTTCTGTTTCCGGATTACATACCCGATCATCTTCCGCATCGGGAGAAGGAGATAAAGGCAATTTCATCAATAATAAACACCGCCCTGAAGAACCACTCGCAAATCTCGAACATCTTCATCTACGGCCCGCCCGGAACAGGAAAGACAGCCTCTATTAAGTTCATCTTCAGAAAGCTCGAAGAGGAGACAAATGCTTTCACTGTTTACATAAACTGCTTCCGGGTTAACACCAGAATGGGAGCTCTTTACACAATAATCTTCGAGTTCTTCCGCAAGGTAAGACCGACGAGGAGGATTCCCTCAAGAAGGGGCGTAGCATATGACGAGCTCTACGATCTTCTCGTCTCCGAGCTGAAGAAGACAAAGGCTTTCCCGATCATATGCTTTGACGAGATCGACCATCTTTTACCGAGAGGCTCTGAAGTTCTCTACGACCTCTCCAGACTGAAGGAGGGGGCAATCCCGGCCCTGCTGATAATGGTAACAAACGACCAGTTCGTTTTCATGAACGTCGATCCGCGCATAAAGAGCTCTCTCCGCCCTGTTGAGGAAATACCCTACAGAGCATACACCCTTGAGGAGATGAGGGAGATAATAAGGATGCGCGTCGAGTTCGCGTTACAGAAGGGAGTGGTGGATGAAGAAGCAGTAGAGTACCTAGCAGAGGTTGCCTGCGAGATGGGAGGGGATGTGAGAATTGCAAGGGAAACCCTGCTCAGAGCTGGAGAACTCGCGAAGAAGGATGGAAAATACAGGATTACTGTTGAACACATCAAAAACGCTCTGGCCGAATCACAGTTCGCAAAGACAAAAAGCATGGTGGAGCAGCTCTCATCAAAGGAAAGGAAGATAATCTCCCTAATTCCTGAGAACGGAATTTTCTATCCTGAGTTTTACGAGCTGTACAGGAAGGTGTATCCTTCTGGAGTAAGGGACAGGATGCTCCGCTATTACCTTGAGAGGCTTGTGAGATACGGGTTGATATCAATGGAGAGAAGGGGAGTTGGTGGGAGTTATTTCATAAGGCTGAATGTGCCGAAAAAGCTTATATTATCCTAGATTTTAGGACTTCTACCTTTTTTGCTATTTTATACTTATCCAAAAAGTATTTTATAAAAACTAATGTCTCGTATAGAGTTAATACCTTCTTTTAAAATCTCACATGAGATATTTATTGGATATGCAGAGGTATTTAGAAAAAATTGAACATTTTGTGACTTACTGAAACTTACTTCAGTGTATATGTTTGTTCCAGCTCCATGATCATAAAAAGCAAGAATGCTACCAAAGTTAGGATGGGCAATTTCACACAAAATAGAGTAAAATTTGTAGGCATTTTTATATTTCTTATTTTTTGATAGAAAGTTCATAAATGTTGAAATTCTTTCCTGTTCCCACTCCTTTTTCACTTTTACTATATCTTTCATCTTTGTTCCGTGGGAGTACTTTATGAGCAAGTTTTCAAGTTCTCTTGAAACTATAACACCCATAACTTCCCTGTTAGTAATTTTCTTCTTTAATATCGTATCTGATCTGAAATCGTTGTAAGTTGGTATTATTTTCCACAGATAATAGTGGAAAACCGCAGCATTCTCTAATAATGCTCGCACTAATATCGAAGCAGAATAATAATTCCTAGTATTAATACATTTAACGATTCCATTTAGAAGATGAAATCCTTTTAAACCCATAGTTTGCCATAACAGTTTTATCCTTTCATCTATTTCCTTCCAATATAATTTCATGCCTTTATATACATCTTGAGTAAAAATCTCTTTGAAATAATTAGGATCAGAAAATTTGAAATTTGTTTTGTTTGGCAAGGATGAAAGATAAGACAGCGTTTCGTCAATGTTCTTAGGTAATCTCTGAACCTCGAAATCAGACGAATCCTTGCAAATTCGAATAAACTCAGAATTTAGATGCTCCATAATAAGTATTTGGAAGTCCTACATATTTAAATGTCTCTCAAACTCAAACCTCCACTCACCTTTTCTAAGTCTCTCCCTGAGCTCCTTCAGCGTGATCTCCCCGCTGTTCAGCATTTCCTCAACTCTCCTCCACTCGTCCTCGTGCCTGTAACGCCTCCCTGTCATCTCGCTGATCAGCCTGTCAACAGCCGAGAAGTAGAGAGTCATTATTCCAAGCCTTCTCGCGATATGCAGAGCCTCGTTGTTCCAGCCAAGGCCGATCATCAGGGGAAGAACGTTCCTGCTCTCTCCAAAAGCAGCCCTTATCCTGTCATCGAAGGCTGTCACATCCTCAGGCCTGACCATGCGGTACTTGCACTCTATCGGTATGATTATGTCTAGCGATGGCCTCCCGCCGGCCATTACATCAAAGGGATAGAAAGTTCCTCTGATCAGAACATCGAACTCGAGCTTTCTACCGTTTTCAGTCACAATCCAGACATTCGTCACTTTCTCATCCCGGAACACGAAGGGCAGAGAAAACCTAGACAGAGAAGGATTATCAGCCCTGCTGCATATGATCTCGAAGAGCCTTGCAACAAGCTTCTCGTAGAAGCTGCCTATTACCGTTTTTATGTTCACCCTTGCAAGCGATTTTCTCACAGCTTTTTTCAGCGCCTCAACCCAGTCAGAGTTAAGGTCAACAAGGAAGCTCTCGTATCCAAAGCCTGACTGCGACCTTGGAACAGCATACCCCAGCCAGTCGATGAAGGAATCCCTTCTGAACTCAGGAACTGAAACGTGAACCTCTGTTCTCCCATCTCCTGTCTCAACTCTTATGTCAACGGGTATGTACTTTGCAACCCTCTTCAGGTGGTACTTCGCCTCGTCAGGAGTAACTGCAACCTCTGAGAGTACTCTGCTCAGCGGCACGGCCTTCTCGCTTTTGACAAGGTCTCTTGCAGTCCTCA
>JALUWC010000168.1 GCA_027019885.1 Geoglobus sp. | reverse complement strand
GCTGACCATTATCGGTATGGAGAGCTTTACAATCGCCTTCTCAGGCTCTCCAGTCAGAATTCGGACTCCCTCTGTCCTGTGTTCCATCCCTACACCCTGAGTTTTTTATCTGACTGTAGCATATATTTAGCCTGTCAATTTATCAAAATCTGAATTTTTGCCCCTCAAGCTCAAGGAGCATTCTTTTCAGTTCAACACCCTCTGAATAGCCACCAATACCGTCTCCTGACACAACCCTGTGACACGGAATGATGACAGGAACTCTGTTCATTCTCAGGGCATTTCCAACAGCTCTCGGAGAACTTTTTATGGTTTTGGCAATTTCAGAGTATGTATTGACAGAGCCATACGGAATATGCCTCACAAACTCAAGAACCTTTTTTGAGAATGCGGTTGGATAGACAGCAGGAACATCTTTGAAATCAACCGGCTTACCCCTGAAGTAATCTTCAAGCCTCTTCATCAAACCCTCTGAGAAATCAGAAAGTATGACAGGCTCCTCATACTTCTCGCTGAAGTATGATGACACAGCTGTGCCATCAACAATATCAACAACAAAATTAAGATGCCAGCTAACACATATCCTTTCCCGTATCTGTGTTGGCAATATCCCTCAACCTCTTGACCCCATCTATCTCATTTATCACACCAACAACACTCTCAGGCACAAGATCCTCCCACTTCTCACCGCATATCATTCTCCTCCTGATTTCAGTTCCCTGGTAATGTATTCTGTTTATCATTCTAGTCCTCTTAACTTCAAAGCCTGCTTCTTTAAAAAGCCTTACAACAAGGGGGTTGTTGCTGTAAACAACCTCAAAATACGGGCATAACGAGGTGACATGGCTCACCCACAGACTGTTTCTGTAAACATCCTCAAGGGGAATTATGTAGGCTTTTTTAAAATCAACCTCCTTCTTCAGATCATTAATAGCCATATCAACCATCATAACCCTCTCTCCAGCGGTGAATGGATTCTCAATTGTGTGGCTTTCCTGAGCACTTCCAATGCCTATGACTATCTCATCAACCTCTTCGAGTATTTCCCTCATAATTTCATGATGGCCAAGGTGGTAAGGCTGAAATCTTCCTATGAAAAAAGCTCTCATACTGTTTTCCTCACCACTCGAACTATGTCGTCCTTGAGCTTTCTTCCCGTTTTTCTTTCCCACTCACCTATGGGTATCCCGTACTCTGCCTGAACTTTATCCCTGTAAACATCTGAGATAACGTTAAACGTGCAGAAAGGTATTATTCTTCCATCAGGGCTTGCATAATGGATGTCGCATCTGCATATCCTCTCAAGATCGTAGTTGTAGAGATCCATGAAGTGCATCATTCCTATGAACAGTGCTTTCTCATGGAACTGACCCAAGGAGGAGTAATCATGCCTGACAAGAATATCAAAAAGAAGTTTGCTCACATCGAATGGAGCAAGATCATTATCAACAAACTTTCTCAGATCAATTATTCCTTTCAACGCTCTAACTGTTTTTATTCTGCTGTTTCTTATTTCCTCAGCCTTTTCATCAAGGTACTCAAACAGTCCCTCCACATCCACAAATCTCGTAATCGGAACCATTTTTCCATTCATCCTGAAAACATATGTGGCCATTCCACATGCAAAGTGTGTTGTGAGTTCATACTGAGCAATCCCCGTTATTGATTCAACAAAATGGGATATTGCCGAAACGCTCGGGACAGGATAAAAATCCTCCCTCGCTATCTCCCCGTCTGTCTGCTCCTCTATCCTCTTTATCGCATCAGGAATCGTTATCCTTATCTCCTCCCTCTCCTTTCTTGGAACGCTTCCAGTTATGCTTACAGGCTGGAAATTGACCCCCCTAACAACATCAATGTTATCGAAACCAAATCTGATTATATCCCCAAGCTGGTGATCATTTACACCCTTTATGACTGTGGGAACGAGAACTATGCCCAGCTCAGCTTTTCTGCAATTATTCAGAACTCCCGGAATGTATGGATGATTCTTTTTGTTTATTTCCTCACTCACCCCATCAAATGAAAGATAAATAGTGTTAACTCCCGCTTCCTTGACCCTTTTTGCCAGATCCAGATCGGTTGAAAGCTTTATACCATTGGTGTTGAGCTGTATATGATCAATCCCTTCAGCCTTTATTGCTTTTATTATCTCCACCAGATCATCCCTCAGTGTAGGTTCTCCTCCAGTAATCTGGATGGCATTGGCTCCAACAGGCTTCATGTTTTTGGCGATTCTGACCATCTCAACTATCTTTTCTACGGATGGTTCATACACATATCCTGCCTTTTTGGCATAGAAAAAGCAGTACCAGCATGCTATATTGCATCTATTCGTCACAACAATATTCAGAAGGGCTGTATGGCTTTTGTGATTCCAGCAAAGACCGCAACTGAACGGGCATGTTTTATATTCGGTTATGTTTGTCTCAATTCCCCTGCCATCATGTGCATACTTCATCGCCTTTCTGAACATCCCTGCATCTCCCCAGTAAACATCAACAAACTCACCGTGATCTGGGCAGGTCTTGCTTATCATCACCCTTCCATCATCCTCATAAACTCTTGCAGAGATAATTCTGAGGCACTCGGGACAGAGTGATTTTGTGAAATAATCAATTTTTCTCAGTTCAACTTCAGATATCACCTGCTCACCTCCCGATAATTATCTTCTTCTATTTATCGAAAAGGATATATCAACGTTTCGTATCCCTGAATTATGTTCACACTCATATTTAATGCTATCTGGCTTTTTATGCCTTCCTACACTCCAAACAATTTTGCTGTAATCACAGGAGGGGGAAAACCGATTGATCTTGGCAGAAATTTCATAGACGGGAAGAGAATCCTCGGAGATGGAAAAACATTCAGGGGTTTTG
>JALUWC010000167.1 GCA_027019885.1 Geoglobus sp. | reverse complement strand
AACAAACGATGGTGTGACGATTCTGAAGGAAATTGATGTCGAGCATCCCGCAGCCAAGATGGTCGTTGAGGTTGCAAAAACACAGGAGAACGAGGTGGGAGATGGAACCACAACAGCTGTTGTAATCGCTGGAGAGTTGCTGAAGAGAGCTGAGGAGTTGCTTGACAATGAGATTCATCCCACTGTCATCGCAAATGGTTACAGGCTTGCAGCAGAGAAGGCGATAGAGCTGCTTAAAGAAGTTTCAATTGATGTAAGCAGAGATGATGATGAAACCCTGAAAAAGATTGCAGCAACCGCAATGACAGGAAAGGGTGCTGAGGTGGCAGTTGAGAAGCTCTCAGAAATCGTTGTCAAGGCTGTCAAGGCAATTGCTGAAGAGGCAAATGGCAAGACTGAGGTTGATACAGACAACATAAAGATAGAGAAGAGAACAGGAGCAAGTGTTGAGGAAACCGAGCTTATTGAAGGCATAGTTCTTGACAAGGAAGTCGTCCATCCGGGAATGCCAAAGAGAATCAAGGATGCAAGGATTCTTGTCTTCAATGGAGCCCTTGAGGTCAAGGAAACAGAGACCGATGCGAAAATCAACATAACAGACCCAGAGATGCTCCAGAAGTTCATCGAGCAGGAGGAGAAGATGATCAAGGACATGATTGACAAGATTGCAGAGACAGGAGCAAATGTTGTGTTCTGCCAGAAGGGAATTGATGATCTCGCTCAGTACTATCTGGCTAAAGCTGGAATTCTCGCTGTAAGAAGGGTTAAGAAGAGCGACATTGAGAAGATTGCAAAGGCATGCGGTGCAAGAATTCTGACAGATCTGAGAGATATAAGCAGCGAGGACCTCGGATATGCAGATCTTGTGGAGGAGAAAAAGGTTGGCGACGAGAAGATGGTGTTTGTCACGGGATGCAAGAATCCAAAGGCTGTGACACTGCTCGTAAGAGGTGGAACAGAGCACATTGTGGATGAGATTGCGAGGGGAGTTGAGGATGCAATCAGGGTTGTTGCTGTGGCTTTGGAAGATGGAAAGGTTGTTGCTGGCGCCGGAGCTCCGGAGATTGAGCTCAGCCTCAGACTGAAGGAGTGGGCTCCAAGTCTCGGCGGAAGAGAGCAGCTCGCAGCAGAGGCATTTGCATCAGCCCTCGAGATAATTCCAAAGACTCTGGCAGAGAATGCGGGACTCGATCCTATAGATGTGCTTGTTGATCTGAAGTCAGATCACGAGAAGGGCACCAAGTTCGCGGGAGTGGATGTGGATACTGGAAAGATAGTTGACATGAAGGTGACAGGAGTCCTTGAGCCTCTCAGAATAAAGACACAGGCAATCGAAAGTGCAACAGAGGTTGCTGTGATGCTTCTGAGAATTGATGATGTCATTGCTGCCAAGGAACTCAGCAAGAGCAAGGAAGGCGGCGAAGGCATGGAAGAGGGCATGGGTGGAATGGGAGGCATGGGCTTCTAAGCAAAAAATTTAACTCTTTTTTCTTTTAATTCTGTTCTGTGGAGAAACTTGAAAGAAAAGCCTATCAGCTTGCTGAAATTCTGAAGAGGGAAGATGAGGTTCTTGTTGTCACGCACATAGATGCCGATGGCATCACTTCCGGAGCAATAGCCTACAGAGCACTTGAAAGAGCCGGAAAAGATGTGGACATAAGATTCGTCAAATCCCTTGATAGTGCTGAAATCGAGAAAATTGCAAATGACAATAAATTTGTCTGGTTTACAGATCTTGGCAGCGGTCAGATAATGGATATCCAGAAAAAAATCTCTGATTTCATAGTTTCCGACCATCACGTTCCCGAAATCATCTCAGATAACCAGCTCAATCCCCACATTTTTGGCTATGATGGAAGCTATGAGCTGAGCGGTTCAACAACAACATACCTCCTTGCAAGGGTTCTGGGCTTAAACCATGACCTCGTCTCAATAGCAATTGTTGGTGCAGTTGGGGATTTGCAGGATAGCAATTATGGCAGGCTTGTTGGGCTGAACAGGGAGGTGCTGAGGGAGGGAGTTGCCAATAGATTCATTAATGCAAAAAAAGATCTTAGATTCTTTGGAAAGCAGACAAGACCTGTTTTCAAGATGCTTGAATACACATTCGACCCTTACATGCCCGGAATAAGCGGAAGTGAAAGGGGATCGCTGGAATTTCTTGACTCCCTGGGTGTCAGGGTTAAGAAGGATGACGCGTGGCTGAGATGGGTCGATCTGGGTGAGGCAGAGAAAACAAAAATCACGAGCGAAATCGTCAAAATTCTTGTTGCAAGAAATTATCCTTACGGCCTGATAATGAAGATAGTTGGAGAGAGCTACATTCTCCTTGATGAGGAGGAGGGCACTGAGCTGAGAGATGCAATGGAGTTCTCAACCCTTCTGAATGCAACTGCAAGGTATGGGGAAGAAAAAGTGGGACTGGCTGTGTGTCTTGGAGATAGAGAAAATGGATACCGGAAAGCAAAATCTCTGCTTCAAAATCACAGAAGAAATCTGAGCGATGGATTGAGGCTTGTTGATGAAATCGGGATTGTTGAGCTTGAGAACGTACAGTACTTCCATGCCGGAAGAAAGATTCTTGATACTATCATAGGTATTGTTGCAGGGATGAGCTACTCTTTTGCCAACAGAAATAAGCCTGTGATAGCATTTGCTGAAAATGAAGAGGGGGTGAAAGTCTCTGCAAGGGCAACAAAAAATCTGGTTGAAAGGGGAGTCCATCTGGCCCAGGCGATAAAGATAGCAGCAGAGAAGGTTGGAGGAGCTGGAGGGGGGCACAGCATAGCTGCTGGGGCAACAATTCCAAGAGGCTCGGAAGATGAATTTTTGAAAATTCTTGATAGAATTGTTGGTGAACAGCTTTTGAGCTGAAAACCAAAATTTCGAAAAAGTTATT
>JALUWC010000166.1 GCA_027019885.1 Geoglobus sp. | reverse complement strand
TGGCCGTTGTTAGATAAGCTGAATATTCAGGCATCTCCTTGGCGTTGAAAACCGTTAGCAAGTAGTTGAAGGATGCTGGAATGAGAACGAACGATAGGATTGCAAGAGGTAATGCACCGGGAATGTATTCGGCACCGTACACTCCCACTATTATTTTTTTGGATAGGAATACAAGGCCTGCTGCTGCTGGAAATGCTATTGCTGACGTATATCTTGCCAGCCTATTGACGGCATTGGAAAGATCATTTCCACCGAGTTGTGTAAAAACGGGGAACAGCACATCAGCCATACCAAGAAGTCCGACGATGGCAAAAACTATGGTGTATGCAGCTCTGTAATATCCTACTTCTGTTGTGCCAATGAAATAACCTATCATAAGGCTATCAACATAAGCATATATTATTCCTGAGACCCCTGCGATAGTCATAAACCCAACAAACGCTCTGGCCTTTTCATCTCTCGGTAAAACTTCACCGAAAATGTATTTTCTGTACTTCTTAAGGATTATACCAAGCAGGAGTAAAAAAGTAACCAAGTAGGCTAGGGCAATACCGGCTACTGCACCTGCAGACAGAAAGAGCAAAGAGAGGGGGATAATAAAAATCCATCTTGAAAGCTCGTATACTGCCTGTTTCAAAAAAACAAACTTGAACTCCTGCATCCCGGCAAAAAATCCATTGAGTATTCCTGTAAGTGAAACAAATACTACAATAAATCCAGAAAGCATCAGGGGTATAGCCAAGCTCTGATTTTGAAAAAGGCCTGCAATGGGTTCTGACAGTAAAATCATCAGTCCAGAAATAGTTGCTGCAAGAATCACCTTAATTTTAAAAAAATATCTGAAATTTCCCCTCAGCTTCTTCAGATCCTGTCTTCCAGCATGGTAAGCTACGTATCTTATGACCGCCCCATCTATACCCAGATTGGCCAGAGCTGAAGCCAGCATAGCGATGGAAAGCGTTAAACTGTATATCCCAAAGTGTTCAGGTTTCAGGAGACGGGCAAGAATAACGGCTAATAGCAAGCCTGAAGCATTACCAACAATCAGCGCCCCGGTCCTGTATACAGCATTCCTGGCAACTCGCTTTGCCAAGTCCAACCTTCCACCCCTCTCTGCTTTACAGACCCGTTATTAATTGTTTCCGTAACGGTAACTTTAAGAGGCATATTCCATACTAAAACTTGGAGCTCCGGGAAGGTGGGGGGAAATAATCCGGCGGGGAAGTGCGGTAATTGAACTCAGAAGGGGACTCTGTCCATGGGCAAGGCAAAAAAACTCGTTGAAATAAGCAAGGGAGTCTATAGAGGAGCTTGTCAGAAGAAAGATTGAAAGACGTTACACAGTAAAAGAATTGGAAGAGTGACGAGAGAGTGGCTCATTGTTGGTAATTGTAGAAAATGAATTGTAATTTACAGCAAATTGAAAATCTCTTTTAAATCTCTTCTGAGATCTGTTTTCGGCTCAAATCCCAGCTTCTTGGCTTTTGAGATGTCTGCGTAGCTTCTTCTTATATCTCCCTCTCGAGGTCTTTCAAAAACTGGCTCAATATCGACTCCTGCAATATCGATCACGGTTTTGGTCAGTTCCAGTATCGATATCTCCTTCCCAGTTCCAATATTGTACGCCTCTCCATTTAGTCCTTTTTTCAAGACTGCCTCAATAAATCTGGCAACATCTTTCGCATAAACGAAATCCCTCGTCTGCCTCCCATCCCCATAAATAACTGGAGGCGATCTCTTCTTAGCCCTCTCAATGAACTTTGCAATCACTCCGGAGTACGGGTTTTCCGGATCCATTCTCTCGGAGTAAACGTTGAACGGCCTTACAATATTCACGTGCATTTTTTCAGAGTAGATTTTCGCGTAATGCTCTCCTGCCAGTTTGCTCACACCGTACGGCGAAAGAGGGTTCGTGGGGTGCTGCTCATCAATCGGGACGTAAAGTGGACTCCCGTACACAGCTGCTGAGGAGACGTAGATGAATTTTTCCACGCCGCTTTCAACGCATGCGTCAAGCAGGTTTATCGTGGCAATTATGTTGTTCTCAGCATCGAAAGCAGGATCTATCCAGCTCCTCTCAACCGACACCTGCGCGGCGAGGTGTATTATGGCATCGACGTCTTTCACTATGCTCTGGACAAATCTAAAGCTTCTGAGATCTCCTGTTATCACAAGTTCACGGTATTCTTCGTTGAATGGATATGGCTTCAAATCGACACCGATAACCTCATATTTTTTAGCGATAAGTTCAAGCACGTAAGATCCTATCTGTCCTGAGGCTCCCGTCACCAGAACCTTCATGCTTATTTCACCAACGTCATTAATTCAAAACTCTCAAACACAACATCCACCTCTCCCTATTTCATTTCATATCAACCTGAATCCTTTCAGCCAATCAGAGTTTAAAAAACTTTACCAGTGCATTGCATGTATTGCCAGTTTATCCCCATCTGCGATGGATTCTGGCTGGTTTGAGAAGATCACTGATCCCACATTCCACCGGTTACATCCTGAGTATTACACTGCGAGAGAATTTCACATCCCATCCTTCCCGATCCAGATCCGCCTAATCCACTCAACTTTATCAATTATTTGGGTTTCAATATTTTGACACCCTCGACAAAATAATCAAACAGCAATCATCCAGAAAAAAACCGAAGCCTGCATTTGTTATTGAGGAAGCACTATGAATAAGGGTTACTGTAAAGGAGATCTCTGAGCATGAATCCGGTTTAAGGAGTGGGTTTAATAAAACTGATGGGACTGCCCTTTCCATTTGGGGGAGGTTTGAAAAAGGTATAAATATGGCTGGAAATAAATTATCGTGGTGATCTAATGTCTCTGAAGGTTCTGGTGGATATCATCAGAGATATTGAGGAGTTTATCGAAAAGCTTGAGAAAAGGAAG
>JALUWC010000165.1 GCA_027019885.1 Geoglobus sp. | reverse complement strand
ACCTGAACTGCCAGCTTTCCCCGTGAAAGCCTGAGATCCTCTCTCACCACAATGACTTGCTTGTACTCACTCCTGTCCGAATCCATACCTTTCAAGCTCTTCAAGGCTCACAGGCTTTGATTTCTCCTCAATCCATCTCTCTCCAACTGTTCTTGCCTTTTCCTCATCAAAGTCACCGATAACCAGAAACTCCCCGTCCTCCCCCACGGTCTCAAGTGGAACCCCAAAGAACTTCTCAGAGCTCTTGATTATCAGATGCCCGTCAAAGATGTCTATGCTCTCTCCGATCTCCTTTCCATCCTTGCGAACGAATCTGCAAATCAAATCCATAAGGATTCTTGGCAGGTTAAAAAATAAATCATTTGCGGAAACAAATCTCAGGATTCGGTGTCTCAAAAATTATTTAGTTCAGAAGTGGTATTACATTCAATGGTTGAAAAGTATATCAG
The DNA here is from genome assembly GCA_027019885.1 of Geoglobus sp. Taxonomy (GTDB): domain Archaea; phylum Halobacteriota; class Archaeoglobi; order Archaeoglobales; family Archaeoglobaceae; genus Geoglobus. The sequence continues at coordinate 2,459 of JALUWC010000165.1, read as the reverse complement.
AATCTGTCCAATCTGCAACAGTCCCGATGTTTCCCCAGATCTTTCCGTTGCTGCGGCAGTGGCTTATGGAGCGCTGTACAATTACAGATGCAATCACTGTGGTTACGTTGGCAATATATTCTTAGAGGTGCCTGCTGGGGATTTACCAGCTATCAAAGACGTTGAGGAGATTCCGAAGGATTTCCCGGTTATCGATGTCAGCTATGGCAGGGGTTATTTCAGACTTCTCAGGTATCTTTCAGTTTTTGGAGCGTTTGCTTACCTCATCCTCTACATCAGCCACCCGTCACTCTACTTTTTAGCAGGGGTTGCGCTTTTCACACTCCTCTCAGCATACCTGTTTTTCTTCAAAAGTGAACTCAAATCTCCGGCAGCAAAAATTGCTGTTCTCGCAATTATCGGATTCTACGTCATTGCCTTCAGAATTTTTTAGAGAGATTCAGCAAGTTTATTAAACTCCCATGCAACAAGCATTCGATGGAGGTATACATTCCATTCAAACCCTCAAATCCAAAATCAAGGCTTTCAGGAATCATGTCTGAAAGGGAAAGAGAGGAGTTTGCCTTTGTACTTCTGATGGATGTGCTGGATGCATGTGGTGAGGCAGTTGTCCTGTCAACCTCATCCCACAGAATACTTGAAGGGATCAGACATGAAATTGATGGCAGAGACCTTGATACTGCAATAACCTCAAGAGTGAAAAAAGAGGAATGTGCTGTGATCATGTCCGATCTCCCCCTTATTACTGAAAAGACGGTAAGTGAGTTTTTGAGCTTCGAAGATGATGTTGTTCTGGCTCCCGGGAGAAAAGGTGGAACCAACATGCTTTTATCAAGAAACAGAAATTTCCACACCTCATATCACTACGGAAGCTTCTTCAAACATCTGAGGATATGCAGAGAGCTCGGGATCAAATGCGGAATTTTTGACTCATTCTATGCGAGTGTGGATATTGATGATGAGAGCGATCTGCTTGAATTGATGCTCCATGGAAAAGGAAAGAGAAGCTATGAATTTCTTGAAAGTCTTGGATTTTACGTTGATTATTCAGAGATGGATCCGGTGATCAAAAAAGAGTGATTTTTGGTTTTTGCATTAATTTTTGATATAATACAAACTTAATACTTGAACTGCAGATTCTTCTCTTATGACAGCATATCTGCAAGCTCCTCCAGCTTCTCAATAACCTTCTGTCCAAGCGGTGTGAGACTGTACACCCTGTAAACCTGCAAACCCCTGTGCTGTTCCTCGGCCTGAATCAGCTTCAGCCTGATTAATTCATTTAAAGAGTCGCTGACCTGCCTCTTGTTCATCAACCTTTCAAATTCGCTCCATCGCTTTTTTCCGTCTCTGACAGCATAAAGGATTCTGAGATTTGCAGATTTCAGAATTGTTTTTACTTTATTAAACCTGTATGTCTCCATTGAGACATGTTTGTTTAATGCATCTTCTTAAATGAGTGTTGAATTTATATTAAACATGTTTCAAGAACAGCAAACATTAAAGTTTTATAAACAATAAATATCAAAAGTTGTTTGTTGAGCTGTAAGTATGAGGTGACGAAAATGGCAGAAACCACCATTTCAGCCAGCAATAAGGATGGATCCACTAAGAAGAAAATTACCAGTGTATGCATCAACTCAGGATGCAGATACTGGAGAGGCAGTGTATGCGAGAGCAGAGAGTTCTGCGTGTGGAGACGGAAGTAGAGTTCAAATAGAAACATTCAGACATTCAGAATATCATCTCCTCCAGCATGTCTTTCTCAATTCCGAGCCTGATCTCTCTTGCTATTCTCTTTCCCATGTACATGTTCTCGCCAAAGAGCACATAGGAGTAGGGAGATGCGGGAATGCCAACAGTCGAACCGGCAACAATCCTTGCGGATATCTCAAAGTAGTAGATCTCTCCGTTCTCGTCAATTATGCTCTCAAGACAGAAAGGTCCAACCATTCCGGGTTCTGCTATCTTCTTAGAGTACTCGTAAACCCTGTGTCCATCTCTCAGAATTCTTGAAAGCAGACTTTCCCTTACAACAAGAGGGATGTTGCCGACAACAGTGTATGTTGGGATTATATCAGCCTGAATCTGCTCGTCTGCGGGTATTCTCCCAATTCCATCAACATTTGATTCATATCTCCTGTCTATGGCTATGAGCTCAACTCTGCCATTGACCACCGAGTAAAAGAAAGAAAAGTAAACGGGAACGCCGAGAATGTACTGCTGGATATGGGCTTTTTCGATATCCTCTCCTGAGATTATGCCTTTGCTGACAAGTTCTTCTGCTTTCCTGTAAAAATCCTCCCTGCTGCTGGCTATGAAGTACCCCTTCCCGCCTCTCGCTCCCGGATACTTGACTATTGCAAGGGAGTTTATCTCATCGGGTGAGCTGCAAACCTTGGGAAGTCTGAGACCTGATCTCTCCAGCCACTCTCTCTGCTTCTCCCTCACTGTCTCCC
>JALUWC010000164.1 GCA_027019885.1 Geoglobus sp. | reverse complement strand
CTGAGGTACGAGGTGGTTGGGCGTGATAGGTATCTTGCGTATGTTGTGGTGTGATGTTATCTTCAGCATTCCTGGCTGAGGTTACGCTGGCATCAGATGGCATGGAGGCTGCCTCTGTTCTGCTTGATGCGGTTGTCAGGGAGGCTTTTGAGACCATAGTTACCAAGATACGCGAAGGCAAGAAGCTCACCGACTCCGAGGTGCTCCTCTTAGTTGTGAGCCAGATACGGAGGGAGCAGGAGAGGGGGTTCAGCGAGGTTGAGAGGCGCTTTGAAGAGGTAAACAGGCGCTTTGAGCAGGTGGATAAGAGGTTTGAACAGATTGACAAGAGGTTTGAGCAGGTTGATAAGCGCTTTGAGAAGGTTGAGGGTGAGATAAAGGAGCTCAGGGATGAGATGAACAGGCGCTTTGAGCAGGTTGACAAGAGGTTTGAGCAGATTGAGGGTGAGATAAAGTTTGTGAGCCACGGGATGATGGAGATAAAGAGCGACATAATCAACCTGCTGAAGGAGAAGCTGTGAGCCTGGCAAGCTATGAATGCTGGAGCAGGTTCCTTCACCATTTGGCAAGGCACAGGGTGGGTTGTTGTTATAGATCCATACACAGGCTTAGGCGCTTATATAATAGCCGGAAGAGACCACAGTGCTGAGCTTGAAGAATGGCTGCACCTTTTAAATGCCACCAAACGAGAGGCAGCTAAGCAGGTTGTTATTAAGCTTAATAGCATCTCCTGCGGTGCCTATGAGCTATCTTGCGGTATTGGCTTCTATACAGGAGTTTGGGATTGCATCACTGACGTTAGGAGGAATGACCGGTATAGGACCAATTACATTGGCGATAATTCTGCTTATGTTGCCATTAGCACTATACTTCTCTTATGTTGTAATACCTCCTGCGGAGATTTGGTATGACCCTGATGGTGAAGTGTATATTGGAGGAGGCTAACTATGAATCCCAAAAAGATAGCTGAGGCGCTAATTTATCATATTGAAAGGATTGACTGCATGAGATATCCAGTTAGAGCCCATCCATCAACATTGAAAAGGCCTTTTTACGGTCTTACGATATTACTAAATGACCCTATTGCAAAATTTAATCCAAATTTAAAGATGAAGATAGATCTTTTTTTTAAAATTTATAAAAGCAAGTTATATGATGGATATTACAGATCTATAGAAAGAAAACAAAAATTCAAGGAGACTTCAGTTATAACATTAATGATCATAGCGTTGTTTATCATAATTTTCTTCTTAAATATTTATTTTCCTAATTTAGGTGTTGTAGTTATTTTTCCACCACTTATCATCATATCTTTTTTTATAGCCAAATTTCTACATTACGAATTTGAAAAGGCAGGTAATCATGTCGCTCCTCTCATTGACCCTGAAATCAAAGAGACCGTACAGGAGCTCATAAACTATCTAAAGCGATTCTTCAAAGAGAACAATATTGATCCATCAAATTACCCACTCCACCTGCGCCACAACGATTACGAGGGTCTGAGGTACGAGAAGAGAGGCAAAAATAAATACATAGCCTATGTGGTGGTGGAGTGACCACACTGCAATCGATATAAGACAGAGAAAATTTTTTAAGATTCTTAATTCCAGTAAATATTTATGCTAAGAGAATCTATTATCTTCCTACTGAGACCCGGCAAAGTTGAAACCTTTGATATTGCATATTCTACGATATTTAAGTATTTATTTTTCCTTGGACTTTTTAGAGGCGTAGGGGAATTTGTACTTAACATTTTCATTAACAGAGAGCAAGAACTTATTCTGAGCATTTTCCTGGCTGGGCATGGTCTTGATTGGTTTATGAATATGCCTCTACCTTTCATTTTATGGAACATAATCACCGCGTATTTTCTCTGGGCGTTCATTTCTTTCATGATTAAGAAGGTTGGAATGCTGCTTGGCGGAGAGGTGGACAACAAAAAGATTGAGGTAGCCTGTGCATACCTTATGACCCTCTATATAACCGTGCCAATCTTTAACCTTCTTCATCTGATTCTTGATGTTCCCTACTACCGGTACTTCAAATTCTTTGGGTTTACACCATATATTGGAGCAGGAGAAGTTCTGGAAGCAATTTGGGCGGTAATTATAATGTGCTTAATAGCAAAAAGATTGTTAAAAATGAGCAGTGTCAGAGCTATTGCAGTCGCTCTAAGCCCCGTATTTGTAGGATATGGTATGTGGGTGTTCAGTGGAGTGGTGTTTGTTAAGTTCTTCACAGCAATAGGCATGCCTTTGGCTGTCAGAAGCCCATACGCAATAGTTTTGTATTATTCTATAACAATGAGTGTACTTACTATCTACTTTTTAAAGAATTAGATGATATGAACCTCCTGACTTCATACAATCTTAACTTACATTGATTGTAAGGAAAAATTCCTCATCTAATAAATATATACCTCGTATATAGTCAATTCCAGTGATGCAATGTGGAATATGTTGAAAGAAGTATTTAAAATTTTTCATGAGGACGAGAGACCTGTCCAAATAACATTGCCTCACCTCAGGTGGTTGTAGTATAGCATAAAGGTATAGGCGAAGAAGTTAGCTTGTTTCAGAGCAGCTTCCCACCACAGCCTTTCATTCTCCCTCTTCAGGCTATTTCTGAAGTTTATGTTAAAGTTATTGAAGAATACTCTACATATCTGCTTGTAATAAGAGAATACGCTTCTACTTTGCTCCTTTTCCCGAAGCTCTCGTGCCTGTAGTTTACTCCAGGCCTCTCAAAAACGCCTTTGTACAATGGCTATGTCCACCAGGAAAAGAGGCTTGTTCTTGCAGAGCCTCAGCTGTCCTTCACGAAGCTCAGCGTTGTAAGGTAATTCCTGTGTGAATACACTTGCATTCACACTATCTCGTTCCTTTCAACGTCTAAGGCTGCGTAGAGATAGAACT
>JALUWC010000163.1 GCA_027019885.1 Geoglobus sp. | reverse complement strand
CTAAACCCTTCAAGATCCCTTTTAGTCTTTCCTTAACATCGACGTTCTCCTGTCTGTGAGCAGTCACGAGAAAATACTCCTTAGGTTTTAATCCCAGGTCCTTCAGCACATTCACCTTTCTTTTAGCAATCTCCAAATTCTGATAAACAGCATCAACGATGGTGTTCCCAGTAACGAATATCTTGTTTTCATCTATACCTTCTCTCAGTAAATTTTGCTTAGCCCTTTCGGTTGGAGCAAAGAGATAGTCAGAAATGTGATCTGCTAAAACTCTGTTAATTTCCTCCGGCATCCTTCTATCATAGGATCTCAATCCAGCTTCAACGTGTCCAACTCTGATATGCAGTTTGGTAGCAACTAAAGCCCCAGCCAGAACAGTATTCGTATCACCCTGCACTAAAACAACATCTGGTCTCTCTTCCATCAAGACTTTTTCAACTCCAGCCATTATCTTACCAGTTTGTTCTGCATGAGTTCCAGAACCAACATCCAGATTGTATCTTGGTTGAGGTAATTCTAATTCTTCAAAGAATACCCTGTCCATCTCGTAAGAGTAATGCTGACCTGTATGCAGGATAAAATAATCTAATCCCTTTTTCCCGCATTCCCTTATCGCGGGGCTCATCTTGATTATTTCTGGACGTATGCCGGGGATTGTGGATATCACTGTCCCCTCTACCACCTTTCCGGTTGAAAACAAATTCACTCAAAACTTCAGCCAGAGTGACATCACTCCAGCAGCACATCCTCAACTTCTTTTTTGAAGTGATATCTATCTTTATCCTTCAGTTCTTTCATTATCTGTTTTATTTCCTCTCTGTCCGCGAGCCCCTTCTCCTTGCATACCAGAAGCAACTCGGGAATGTTGAATACAGCCAGACCTTCTTTTTCGGCAATCTTCTCGGCTTTCCTGTCCTCTATAAGTACTACCTTATCCCCTGCTGAGGCAATCACACTCAGTTCACCGGTTCCAAGCTCAGGATACTTATCCTGCAAACCTACAAGGTCTGAAGACTGTATTATTTCGATATTCCCCTTCTGCAGGTTTTTGACCAAGGGTTTAACCAGGGTTTTACACCTGCTCAGTTCCTCATACACTTCCATTGTTATGAACAGCCTGTCAAACAATTTGAAAACCAGGTCCAGGCGATCTATTTTTAGAAGGGCGCTGATAAAGCCCGTGTCAGCTAAAGCATGCTTAGCCTCTTTACTTTCTCCCTCAGCTCTTTTGCCGATTCCGGTCCCCTCCTTATTGTGATGTTATTTTTGATTAAAAGCTCCTTCATATCCTCATAAGACATTCCGGCTATTTCTGATGCTTTACCGAGGCTTATCTTACCTTCTTTGTACAGCTCCATGGCTATTTTCTCTCTCAGCTCTTTATTTGCAGCAAGGAACATGTTTATGGCATCACGCAGTATATCCTCCTTTCTGTAACCGAGCTTCTCCGAAGCATTCAGTATATGCTCTACGGTTCCCATTCTCTGTTCACCTGTTTTTATTCTTGACTTTTGGCTTAATAAAACTTCTCCACTTATGAAATATGCGGTGAAATTTCTTCCCCCACAGAACGCTGTCGACTTTCCCATCCATATACTCTATGCACGCCTTACGCCTGCTGTAGCAATCAACATCGCCTGTTCTCATTTTCGATCAACACGAGTGAAAACTAAAGAGGTCGAATTCTTCCAATATCCGTCCCATCGAAATCAGAATCAAAACTTACAAGCTTTAATGCGTAAAATCGAGAAAAACATCGGGTTTCCCCAATCTGACGAGGATTACTCCTATAGAATGCAGTGAGAAGTCGCTCATGTACAGTTCCTTGTTACTCCTGATGAATTACAGCGCTGTTTCGCAATTCTCCTGCTCAGGCAGAATTTCAGTAAATACGTTTGTGTCAATAAGGTACGTCATCTCCACTCCAGTGCTCTCTTTTGTAATTCCACCGGCGTGAATCTGTCTCTATACTCCCTCAAAGCTCCAGCCCACGAAAAGCTTGGTTCTTTCTTTTTCTTTCTGATCAACGAATCTATAAACCTGTCCACTTCTTTTTGTAAGTCAGGGGACAAACTCTTAATTTTTCCCTCGATTCCCATGCTCTGTAGTTTTGTTTGGATGATATAAAATATTTTGCTCCAGCCCCGCACGAATTCATCCGGCGTCAGGATACATGGCGAGCAACTCCAGCTCTTCGAAGAACACCCTGTCCATCTCGTAGGAGTAGTGCTGTCCCGTGTGCAGTATGAAATAGTCCAGTCCCCTCTTTTCGCATTCTCTAACCATAGGACTCATTTTGATTATTTCTGGTCTTGTACCGAGGATTATCCCCATCCTCATAGACCTCATTTTCTTTTGTAGATTTTGTCGTTATGGTCTAAATCGAGGAATCTAACCACTCCATTTTCTTCATCGATTTCAAAAATTAGAACAAACGACTTCCCAAACCCTTCAGATCGCGTCTCAGGGGTTGTAGTGTTGTGGATTTTTTATAATTTCCTCAATTTTTTGATTGCAACTTCATAGAATTTCCTGTTTTTCATATGTGTCTTTTTCAGCTTTGATTCTAAATTTTTACTTATAAAATATCTGTACATTCATCAGCCCTCTTCAATTAACTTTCTCAGCTCATCTATGTCCGAGAATTCCTCAAAATCTTCTTTTTTTATTTTTTCCAGTTTTTCAAGGTATTCTTCCCTAACCTCGTAAAGCGTATCAGCGTATATGTCAATAAGCATTTCAACCATTTTTTCTATCCGCTCTACCTTATACCTGAGATCCTCCAGAATTGATTCTACATTCTCTCCCATTATAAATCACCTGTATATGCTATGTCGGTGGCAGTATAAATATCACCTCTCACACTATCACATCTGAAGATGACTATAATTCCTCCAGTATACGGTTCCCCAAATCT
>JALUWC010000162.1 GCA_027019885.1 Geoglobus sp. | reverse complement strand
CTGCAGGAGCATCCGTTCTGGCAGCATATGCTGTTGGAAATGCTATTGAAAAAGCTTCGGTTGAAGCAGGAGTAAGGGCGGAAAGCAGCAAATTCGACAGGATTTCAAGAGAAATTGAAAGCGTGAGGGGACCAGTGGAAGAAAGTCTGGATAAAGCGTATGAAATATTGAAGAGTAGAGGTCCGTACAGATTTACTGAAAGCAAGGCTTTAGTGGAATACTTCCGAGAGAAGGGGAGGCTGTAATTTTTTCACTTACTCTCGATATCCGGATTGTGTGGCCAGTAATATTTTTTATCGACCACTGTATAGAGCCACGCTTCTGCCGCACCGGTGGCAAAATAAACGCCGGGCATCATGAACACACCTGCAGCGCATCCCACACCTGCTGTACCAACACACATGCTGATCACTCCGAGCTCGGCAACAGTCTCCACCAGTACCATACCGCCGCTTATCACACCTTTCCACAATGCCGCAGTTCCGGATTCTCCGCCGAAGAAGCAGTAGTTTGGATCCTCGCTCAAGATCTCCTTGAAATCCGCAATTATGGCACCTGTAGTTGATGACACCGTTACCTAGGTTATCAGGTTGTACGCCTCATCATAGGTGTATATTGCCTCTATCTCTATATTATTCTGCGTGGTTACGCCCAATGCACACCTTTTCGTTCACCTCCCCCAGAGCAACGCTGCCAATGGCACACCTCAGGGCAAGCACGGAAGCTTCACTTGCCGCATCTATCTTAAAGCAAGCTTTGAAAGCCAGTCAGATAGATTGTCTACAAAAGAGAATAAACACTAAGCACAACTACTTCAGCCCAACAAGCAGGGCAAAGCCGGCAATCATGATTCCGAGCACCGTAAAACCAACCTGAAGTGTTCTGCTGACATCTGAGATTCTGGCGTCTATGTAGCTTTTCAGCTCCTCTTTGACTCTATGCTCACTCTCCTTAATCTCAGCCCTCAGCTTCTCTTCACTCTCTTTAATCTCACTCCTGACTTTTTCTATGTCCTCTTTCGTGGCAAGTTCTCCTGCTACTGTCTTGACGAACACCTTTCTGAATTCTGGCTGGAGGGCAATCTCTGCAGCCACTCGCTCTGAAAGCTCTCTCATTACCTTTTTATCCTTTCTGAGAAGCTCAAGAAACTCAGACGCCATGTATCAAAAAGCATAAGCTCACATCTGGAAAGGTTTCCAAACTCCATCATTTTTTTCTTTATTCAGGGTTTTTATCTCCTCCCTACAATTACATTTTAAAGAATAAAACTTATGATCATGAATTAATTGCCGCAAATCCTCTCCCAAATCCCAGCAGCCACTTCCACATGGGTATGAATTTTATCCTGCCCCTTCTGCCAAACCAAGAAACATCACGCTCATCCTCATAGTCCCATGTTATAACCTTTAACTCCTCGCACTTCAGCAAATCCTTTGCCTTGAGCAGAGCCCTGATTTCTCTGTGGTCCACCTCGTCAAAAGAGCTGGCATAAGTAACCTGAATGAGCTCCCTAACCTTCAAGCCTTCTTTTATTACAAAATCAACCTCATGCCTCTGAGAATCCTGAAAATAGAAAATCTCCAGCAGCGGGTTCTCGTTGGTCTTTCTGAGCAGTTCCAGGAATACTGTATTTTCCATTCTCCTGCCAATATCCTCTGAAAATCCCAGAATGGTGCTCAACCCCAGATCGCACACGTATACTTTTCTCGGCCATGACTTTCTCAAGTAAACGCTTTTGTTGTATCTCTCAACAAAGAACACACTCATAGTCTCTGGAAGCTTGTCAACGTAATTGTAAACCACGTTTTTTAGGTTTCCCCCTGTTCTGGAGTTCACAAAGCTTAGAATTTTCCTTATGCTAACCTCTCTGGAGAAATTCTGGAAGCAGAACTCGAATATGAACCTTGCCGCATCCATGCTCCTGAGCTCAAACCTCTCCACGAAGTCTCTGTAGAGTATGGTTGTGTAGTAGTTTCTGAGTATCTCGTCTCTGTCCTCTCTTGTCACCGCTCCCGGATACCCTCCCCACATGAGGTATTCCTCAAGAAGCTTTATGATTTCAGCCTTTTTTGTTACAGATATTCTGCCGTAGGAAATTTCCTTAAACCTCAGGAATTCTCCAAAGCTCAGAGGCAGAAGTACGTAACTTATGCTCCTCCCTCTTAGCTGTGTTGCTATTTCTTTGCTCATCAGCCTTGAGGACGAGCCAGAGATTACAACTTTATAGTTTGAATCGAGCAGACTCCTCACCAGCCTGTTCCAGCCCTCTACCACCTGAACCTCATCAAGCAGCACAATTTCTGCTCTGGAATTTACAAGAGAAATTATCTCAAAAACGTCCTTGTGAGACACATCTTCAAAAGCGGTATGTTCAAAATCGAAGTAAACAGCTCTTTCCAAATTCTTGAATAGGATATCTAAAAGCAGGAACGTCTTGCCTGCCCTCCTTGGACCAACCACAGCTATTGAAAACTCCTTTTTTGGCGTTATCTTCAAATCCCTCTCTTTTATTGCATATCTTTTTCCCTGCAACCTCTCGTAAAACTCAAACACCAGTTCCCTGTCGTACATAGTGTATCTATTTTAGTGACAAAAATATAAAAAAGTATCGCTACTATGGTGCCACTGTCCAAGATTTTACAGGGCGCTATCGAAGATGAAGAGGGAGGGAGAGTCCCTTCTCCAGCGTTATAGAGAGGTTGATAACCGGAAAAAGGGACAGAGCGCTTGAAGTGCTCGAGAGGTACGCCGGGTCGCTGAAGGAAACTGATCTCCTGGATTTAATTATGGAGGAGAGAAAACGCTTCACGGTGAGGGAATTTGATCTTTGATACATAAGGTATCTTGATCATATCAGAAGAGCCTCTTCACCTTTTCTGGGTATGTACACAATCAGCGGGTTCTCAACTTTTATTTTTCTGAGTT
>JALUWC010000161.1 GCA_027019885.1 Geoglobus sp. | reverse complement strand
TCAGCGTATTCTGCTCTCCAATTATTACCTTCTTCAACATACCATTGCCCAAGATTATCTGAACATTTCTTCCGGAATTCTCTGCTTTGCCACAAGATCGGCTATGCTCTCCGCCTCTCTTGTTATATGGAATTCTGACCCATCCACAAGCACCTCAGCGCATCTCGGTCTTCCGTTGTACTGGCTGCCCATGACAAACCCGTAAGCTCCGGCATCAAATATTGCAAGATAATCATTCCTCTCCACCCTTGGTAGCCTTCTGTCTCTCCCAAGTATATCGCCAGACTCGCATATTGGGCCAGTAACCGTGTAAATCTCTTCAACCTTTTCATCCATTTTGTTTGCAACAGCAATTCTGTGATATGCATCGTACATTGCTGGTCTGAGCAAGGTGTTGAATCCGGCATCAACAGCAACGAAGTTGTAGTAGCTCTTTTTGACAGAATTGACTCTTGTGATCAGAACAGTTGTGTTTGCAATCAGGCTCCTTCCCGGTTCAATCCACAGATCAGGTTTTGATTCAATCCTCTCAAGTCCCTTTTCAAAAGCCTCTCTGAGTGGCTCAGCAAAACTCTCAAATCTGCATTTTCCATCGTTCTGGTAGTCTATTCCAAACCCACCACCCATGTCAAGAAATTCAAGATCAATTCCAATGTTTTCAAGCTGAAAAGCAATCTCAAACATCTTTTCGATTTCCTCCACAAATGGATCGGGATTTATTATCTGACTCCCTATGTGGCAGTGGATTCCGGTGGGAGTCACATTTGACAGTTTCAAAGCAGTTCTGTAGGCGTCGAGAATTCTGCCAGATGGTATGCCGAATTTGGAGGTTTTCAAGCCAGTGGATATTTTTGGATGAGTTTCTGGACTTATGTCGGGATTGACCCTGAACGCTATCTCCACCTCTTCTCCTTCCTGTGATGCTATTTCAGAGATTGCATAAAGCTCATCCATGCTATCAACGCTGAATTTAACTCCAGCCCGTATTCCAGCCCTGATTTCATCATCGCTCTTGGAATTTCCGTTGAAAAGTACTGCATCCCTTTTGAATCCCGAAAGCAAGGCAAGATAAAGTTCTCCAATGCTGAAAACATCTGCACCGAATCCCTCGTTTGCAAAAATCTTCATCACAGTCAGGTTGTTGTTTGCCTTGACAGCATAAAGTGGAAATGCAAAGTCAAATCTCTTTCTCAGCTCTTTTATGTTTTCCTCAATCAGTCTTTTTGAAGTAACATAGACTGGAGTACCTGTTTTTTTCACTATCTCTCTGAAATCAACCTCTTCAACATGCAGAATGCCATTTCTACTGCTGAACAACTTCAATTCCCTCCATCCTTTTCAGAGCTTCCTCAATGACCGAAACATCCCTTGTCAAAGCAAATCTTACATATCCCTCTCCGCTCTTCCCGAATCCAACACCCGGCGTTACAAGAACTCCCGCTTCATCGAGCAGTCTTCTGGCAAAATCTATGCTCGACATTCCAACCTTCAACCATACATAGAAGGTTGCCTTCGGCTCTTTGACATCAAAACCAAGCTTTCTCAGTCCACTTACAAGCACATCTCTTCTCTCCCTGTAAACCTCATTGTTTTGTTCAATAACTGAGTCATTACCTTTCAATGCTGCAATGGCTGCATCCTGAACTGCATTGAAAACCCCGCTGTCAACATTCGTTTTTACTTTAAGCAAACCATTAACAGCCTCCTCATTACCAAGAGCATATCCTATTCTCCACCCCGTCATATTGTAGGTCTTGCTCAACGATCCAAATTCTATAACGCATTCAAAAGCTCTGTCATATTCGAGAAAGCTTCTCGGCCTGTAATCAAAAGCGATCTCACTGTAAGCTGCATCATGAGCGAGGATTATTCCGTTATCAATACAGAAATCAACTGCTTCCTTTATGAAGTCCATCTCCGCAACAGCGGTTGTTGGATTGTTGGGATAGTTCAGAAACAGAATCTTTGCTCTTTTTGCCACATCATCGGGAATGTTCTCGAGATCTGGCAGATAATTATTCTCCTCTTCAAGCGGTAATTCGTATGGTTCCCCACCTGCAAATATGGCTGATGAGTGGTAAACCGGATACCCCGGCTCTGTATAAAGCACGTAATCTCCGCTCTCAACAAAAGCGAGAGGTAGATGGGCTATTCCCTCCTTTGATCCAATAAGAGCTATAATTCTTTCAGGCTCAACATCAACATCTTTTCTTCTTTTGTAAAACTCTGATACTGATTCTCTGAATTCATTTTTCCCTGCATAGCTTGGATACTTCTGATTCTCAACCTTCCCAACTGCTCTCTGTATTTCTTTCACAACATGCTCCGGAGTTGGTAAATCTGGATCTCCAACTCCAAAATCTATAACCCTGACTCCCTCTTTTTCCTTTCTTGTCTTCATCTCATCGAGTTCTGCAAAAAGATACGGCGGTAGCTTTCTGAGCCTCTCAGCCAACTCAAACACAACAACACCTCCTGAGTAATCAGGCTGAGAAGGATTTATAAAAGATTTGTTCTATCTCCCGTCAATTGGAACGTACTTCCTGCTGGTTGCACCAACATACTTTGCTCTCGGCCTGATGAGTGTGTTTATCTCATACTGCTCAATTATGTGAGCAGTCCAGCCAGCAATCCTGCCAATTGCGAATATATTGACAAAAAGGTCGTCAGGAATGCCGAGATTTGCATAAACACTGGCTGAATAGAAGTCCACATTGGGCAAGAGATTCTTGTATTTTCTGACAGCCTCCTCTATTGCAACGCTTATCTCAAACCACTTTGACTCCTTCTCCTTGGAAAGTCTTTCTGCAAGCTTCTTCAGCTCAACAGTCCTTGGATCCATCACATTCCTGTAAACTCTGTGACCGAATCCCATTATCTTCTCTCCTCTTTCGAGCTTCTCTCTGACGTACTGATCTGCCCTCCAGGGTAGAGCTACTTCTCTCAGCATCCCCATGACTCTCTGAGCCGCACCACCATGCAGAGGGCCTATTAGAGTTCCTGTTGCAGCAACAACACAGGCATACATGTCCGCAAGGGTTGAGGCAGCGACCCTCGCTGCGAATGTTGAGGCATTGAACTCATGATCAGCATGAAGTATGAAGTCCAGATCCATCGCCCTGACCATTGTTTCAGTTGGTTCCTCACCATGAAGCATGTACAGGAAATTGGCAGAATGCGTGAGATTGTCGTCCGGATGAATGAGCTTCTCACCCATTCTTATTCTGTGAAAATAAGCAACAATTGTCGGAAATTTTGCAATTAGATTTTTGGCCTTTTCAATGCTTACTTCGTGACTCGTATAGGATATATTCCTGTCCATTGTTCCGAGATAGCTCACAGCAGTTCTGAGAGCAACCATTGGATGGCTGAATGGAGAGAGATGGGTAAGCAATCCAACAACCTGAGGTGGAAGTTCTCTTCTCTCCTTGAGCTCCTCTGAAAAGAGCTCAAGCTCTGTTCTTGAAGGGAGCTCCCCATAAAGCAGGAGATAAGCCACCTCCTCGTAGTTTGAATGCTTTGCAAGATCGTGGATGTTGTATCCCCTGTATTCAAGTATTGCCCTCTCACCTTCAAGCTCAATCCTTGAAATTGAGGATTCCGATGCAATTACATCCTTGAGTCCGTCTGCCACCTCACCCATCAAAACCACCTACACCATTCTGTAAGAGGGATATCTTTCGAGTATCATTCCCGAAACTATGACTGGCGGGTTTTCCAGGACGAACTCTATTGCATTGCTGAGCTTCCAGCTTTTATCAGCATATATTGTTATCAGGGGTTCTCCTGGCTTCACAACCTCTCCCCTTTTCCTGTGTATGTAAATTCCCGCTCCCTTATCCTTAGGAGCGCCAGCAAGTCTTGCAATCCTAACAATTCTGCTGTTGATGACATCCACTACTGCTCCTTCAACACTGCTTTCAAGGGAGAATTTTTCGCTCCCAATCGGGATGTCATCAGACCGGATATTTTCATCCCCACCCTGAGCAGCGATGATCTCTCTGAATTTTTCAAGGGATTTGCCTGATGTAAATATCTCCTTCGCGTGCTCATAACCATTGGGTGATAAGCCCGAAAGCTCGAATATGAGCCCGGCTATGCCGAGAGATTTTTCAAGGAAGCTGGTTGACCCCTTCCGATCTTCTAAAGCTTTCAAAGCCTCCCGGGCTTCAAGAGCTGGACCTATGGTTCTTCCAACCGGCTGGGAGCCATTTGTTATTGCACATGCTAAATTCAGTCCAAGCCTCCTCCCGAGCTCCACAAACTCTCCCGCAAGCTTTCTACCTTCCTCAACACTCTCAAGCTTTGCACCACTTCCAACAGGTATGTCTATTGCAACATGCCTCGCTCCTACAGCCCCTTTCTTCGCCATAACACTCGCAAGAAGCTGCGGTCTTGGATCAATTGAGAGAGGATTCTCAACCCTGATTATTCTGTCATCTGCCGGGGCTATATTTGTTGCGCCACCCCATGCAATAACACCTCCAACCTTCTGAGTTGTCTCCTTTATTTCGTCAACAGAAAGATTGACATTTGCAAGCACTTCCATCGTATCTGCTGTTCCGCTTGCAGAGGTTATGGCTCTGCTTGCAGTTTTTGGTATTAGCAAACCAGCCGCAGCAACTGTTGGAACGATTATCAAGCTGACTTTATTGCCGGGCACACCACCAATGCTGTGCTTGTCAACAACAATACCTTTCTCAAACTCTATTGTTTCGCCTGTTTCGATCATCGCCTTTGTCATCCACTCTATCTCATCAAAATCCATCCCAGCCAGATAATTTGAGAGAACAAAAGCTGTGAGCTCAATTTCAGTTAGATTATTTTCAACAATATCCTCGATTATCTCATAAATCTCCTCTTTGCTGAGCTTCCCTCCCTCAAGCTTTTTTCTTATAAACTCGACACTTGGCGGCCTTGAAATCGGGAAAACTTCAACCTCGTCTCCCTCACCTATCTCAAGTTCCTCCGCAACATCCCGATACACACCAATTCTTCCCCTCGCAATTAACCCTGTTGCGATCTGGACGCTCGCAGAAATCACAGACTTCCCCTTTGAGATTTTCAGCCTGTCTCCCTCAACAACTCCAATCTCATCCGCATCATCCTTGCTCAATGCCACAGAGTATCTGCCGACCTTTATCGGGAGAATTGATGCACTCAGTTTCATTGAGTTGTTTGTTAAATATTGGGATATAAATAGGTTTGTATCACTATGAATGTCAGATCCTCTGCTTTTTGGCCTCCTTTGATCTGAGAAGCTCCAGTCCTGTTTTCTCTGAAATTTCTCTCAATAGAGATTTCATTCTGGAGTTAACCGATTTTTCATCCATCACAATCACTTCCGCCTCGCTTAGCTCCATGGCATGGATGAGAAAGCTTTCATTGAGGTCATTAAAAGTATATTTGGGAAAGTTGTGAGCAAACGCAAAAACAGTTGAGAGTTCTATCTCCGTCTGCCTTGGGATGTAGTGTGTGCCTCCAACCCCAACAGCAGTCTTCCACTCAGAGCTCATTTCCAGAGCTTCAAGCATAGATTCTGCTACAATCCAGGCAACATCCTTGTCTTTCCACGCCTCTTCAGTTGATCCAATCTCGTAAAATGCCGACGGAGTTGAGATTTCGGATGGCCCGTGATGAGTTGCCTCCATTGTGAACTCAAAGTCTGTTTCGGACAATTTTTTCGAAACCACCAATGAAAAATTCTTCATTGTTGCCGGTGAGGGTTTCGCAAGGCTGTATGGCTTTCCCCCATAATCAGCTCTTCCAGCATTTCCGGTGCAGTGAGTGGTTACTATCTTCCTGCCATCCTTGCTTGAATGTCTTGAGGCAAAGAGAATCTCATCAAAGTTCATAATCTCCATCAGTCTTCTATCAATGTCATCAAGGTAAATCAGTCTCTTATCAACATCTACTACCGAAACATCATCGGCAATGTAAAAATCAAAACCCCCCTTCTCTGTCATGTCAAAATCCCTCAATGACAGCAGAGCTTCCTTTATGTTCTGACTTGCCATGTCCACTTTACTGCATACAATAAGCTTCATGAATCAAGCTTTAACTTTCTGCTCAAAAGTCATTCGGGAGAAAGGTTTAACTTTTCTGAATTAACCGGCAAGCATGCCGAAAGAGAGACCGGATCTTGATGATTACTTTATGGAGATCGCTAGGGTTGCCGCCAAACGCTCCACATGCCTGAGACAGAATGTAGGCGCTGTTATTGTCAAGGACAAGAGAATACTTTCAACTGGCTACAATGGTGCTCCCATGGGGTTGCCTCACTGCCTCGATATTGGCTGCCTGAGAGAGGAGCTGAATGTTCCGTCAGGTGAGAGGCATGAGCTTTGCAGAGCTGTGCATGCTGAGCAGAACGCGATAATTCAGGCAGCATATCATGGAGTCAGTATTAAGGGTGCAACATTATACACAACCCACCAGCCATGCATAATGTGCGCAAAGATGATAATAAATGCAGGAATTAAAAAGGTGGTGTACGGAAGCGAGTATGCTGACAGCAGGGGTCTTGAATTTCTTAAAGAGGCCAATATCGAGGTTGTATTTCACGGACATGAGGAAGATTAATATACTATTTTGATGATTAAATGTGGGGATAAAAATGTCACTCAAGAAATTAAAATATGAGGCTGAAATTGCATTAAGGCACTTTCAGATATTCAAGGCTGTAAAAGACAACCAGCCCATAGGTATTTTCAAGTTATCTGAAATCCTGAATATGCCAAAACACAAGGTTCGTTACTCCCTCAGAGTTCTCGAACATTCAGGGGTTATAGAACCTTCTCAGCATGGAGCAATAATTCCTGAAGGGGCTGAAGAGAAAATCGAGAAAATGAAAAAAGATCTGGAAGAAATTAAAAACTATATTGAAGAGATCCAGAGAATTGCTGAAAGTCTTTAAACGACTTCTGCAAATCCGTACTTCCTCAAAACCTTTGTTATTCTAATCTTCACAACATCGTCCACTTTAACGCCCGGAACGAACACAACATAGCCATCGATTCTGGCTATTCCATCTCCACCACTTCCAATTCCCTCAATCCTTACTTCCCTTTCCTCACCAACATTCACAGGCGGTCTTCTATCAAATTCCATTTCCAAACACCTACTTTCCAATTTTCTCAAGCTCTGAAAGAGAGCATATAAATCTTTCGGGAAAATTATTGAAAAAGCTGAAAAATATTTTCATCTATTCCAATTTTGCAGTAATCTTTGCCTGATACTCTTCGTACCTCTTTCTTGCCTCTTCTGCCCTGTCATCCAGTCCAAGTTTCTCATAAGCCTCTGCAACATGCCTGTACCATGCAGGATCATCTTCAGCCTCCTTTTCACAGTATCTGGCAAAATTCACCCACGCTCCCTTTGAAAGCTCACCCTCACCCATCTTTTCATAGAGCTTCGCCACATCCTCCCAGAAAACTCCTTCCTCTTCGGCTTCCTTTTTGTAGTATTCCAGTGCCTCTTTCAATGCCTCTTTCATCTTCTCCTCATCCCCAATCTGCTCGTAGATTTCTGCGACATCCTCCCAGAACCACGGTTCATCTTTGGCATATTTTTCAAGACATTCAGCAGCTTTCCTCATATCTCCAGCCTTTTTATAGAATTCGTAAGCCTCTTTCCAGTAATAAACATCCTCTTGCTTCTCAGCAAGCATTTCGTATATTTCTGCAGCTTCCCTGTATTTCTCAGCTCTCTCATAAGCCCAGGCAGCACTCTCAAGCATTTCAGCCTTTATATAAGCTTCCGCAGCTTTCAGATAATTCCCTTTCTTTTCGAATTTCCTGCCGGCAGCCCTGAAATTTCCCTTTTTCATCAGAGATTCCGGGCTTGAGAACCTCTCTGCCATGCTCAAATCAGGTTCGGATATGTACCAGACGAAAATCACAGAAGCAAAAACAAAAATCCCAATTACTGAGCCAATTGCATATGGATTCCAAACATAAACGCTGTACAGACCATATCCAGATATTAGAAAAGCTATGAGAGAAACTGCGAGAAACTTGAAGGATTTTGCGTAAGCTGTTATTGCGGAGAACATACCGAACACAAGCAGAGTCCCGAGAAAAACCAGACCAAAGATTAGTTTCAATAAGGTTATAAGACTGAAAAGGTAAGCTATCGCACCGGCAAAGACCAGAAGTGTTATGACAAACACAACTATTGCAACAGTAACCCGATCCATAGAAAATAAAACAGCTCTTTGGGTAAAAATTTTACTGTAAACAGCATAAAAGAGGAAACCTTTTAAAACATAATAAATCGTTAAATTCTGTGAAGTTCGTTGGTTTGAGGGGATACTCAAGATACTCAGATAAAAAAGCTCTCACGCTCGATGAAATCAATAGCCTGAAAAATGTTGCCGTCGCTCTGAACAGAGTCAAGGATGGGGAAGAACTGGTAGAAATTTGCAGAAAAATCAGGCATATACATGTCATTCTCAACGAACTCTATGCGATAGCAAATGTATCAAAGTTCAAGAAAGTGACCGTGAGCGTGGGTATGGTTTCCGTCAACAATTTAGATTTGAAATTTTACAGAGAGCTCAATGCCCATGCAGTCGTTATTCCTCCAGAACTCAATGATGAAGTTGAGAGCTTTGAAAATGATGGTTTAAAAATCGAGGTTTTTGGAAAAGCTTTTGTTGAGATGTTTTATAAGGGCAGATGCCATCTCTCCGCTTATGCTTCAGGGAAAAGTGTGAAGAGGGATGGTGTTTGCAGCATGGAGTGTGCGAGAATGTGGGAGGTGCTGTATTCAGGTGAGAAAATCTGTGAAACGAGTTTTAAACCTGAACTGAGAATTTATGATGTTAAGGCTGACTATATAAAGCATGAGACAAGGCAGATAAATGGAGAGGGGGTGATTGAGAATGGAATTAACAACAAATGTTCCCAATCTTGAAAGCATGAGTGATTGCAGCATAAAGCCTTACGATTCAGTATATCTCGGTATGCCATACTGCCGGGAGTATGAGGGAAATCTGATAAACGGAGGCACCGATCTCATTTCTGCTGTTGAGCTGATTCATGAAATGGGAAAGAGAGCCTACGTTACAACCTTTGCTGTTCCGAGAAATAAGGATCTGGAGAGGGTTTTTAGATCGATAGATGTTGCTGCTGGAATGAGCGATGGCATCGAGGCAAGCAATTTAGGGGTTATAAGGTACATCACCAAAGAATATCCCGATGTGAAGGTTATCGCTGGTGGACTGGCAAATATTTACACAGCATCAACAGCAGAGCTCCTTTACTCAATTGGAGTCTCAAGAATTGTTCCAGCTTATGAGCTTTCCATAGAAGATATTGAAAGGATAAAGGAAACCGGAGTTGAGGTTGAGGTTGTTGTCCATGGAAAAATACCCGTTGGCATAGGGCATGAATGCTTCCTGAAAAAATTCTCATCCGCTGTCGGAAAGGAGTGTCCAAAGATATGCAGAGAGGAAATGTTTTTCAGAAGTGAGGATCTCGTTTTAAAGCCATTCGGTCATGCAACACTGAGCGGAAAGGATGTTTGCATGTACGAGCACATCGAAAAACTTAAATTTGCCGATGCCTTCAGAATAGAGGCTGTTACGGAGAGGATTGGATATCGCGAAAGGGTTGGGAGAATTTACCGAGAGCTGATCGAAAAAGGATTTTCAAGATCTGATTTAGAAGAGCTGAGAAGCATCTCAGAGAACGGATTTGCCAATGGTTATTACTTCAACAGAGCCGGGCAGATTTACATTCCGGGGTGATAGCATGGTTGAACTTCTTGGGCCGGGTGGAAGTCTTGAAATGGTTGAGGCGGTTTTCAGGGCTGGAGCAGACAGTGTTTATACCGGTGTATTGGGTTGGAGCAGAAGGAGCAAGAAATATGAAATGAACGATGAGGAGCTCAGAAAAGCCGTTAAAATCGCTCATGAATATGGAGGAATGCTCAGGGCAGCGATAAATGCCATGCCAAAGTCAGGAGAGGGAGAAATGTATGTTGATAAACTTGATACCCTTTACAGCATGGACATTGATGCGGTGATTCTCAATGACATCGGGTTAATGAAAATAACAAGAGAGAGGTACCCCGATCTGAAAATTGTTGCAAGCATAGGAGCAAGTATTCTGAACAAAGAAGAGGCAATGCTTTACAGAACGGCCGGCGCAGACATGTTCGTTGCTGACTGCAAGATGAGCCTTGATGAGATGGTGGAGATAAAGAAATACACGGGTCTTGGAGTTGAGGTGCTTGTCCATGCAAATACAGATTTCACCTACCTTGGCAGATGCTGGATGAGCAGTTACAAATCCCTGAAATACGAGACAATTGATGCCAAGGCATACTATATCGGAAGTCCTAACAGAGGTGGAGTCTGTTTCAGACCCTGTTTGCTTAACTGGAAGCTCTGTGGAGAGAGGGTATATACGTCTGACTTCAAACTGCCAAATGACATGTTCCTGATGCTCGATGAGGTCCCTGAGATGATTGACAGGGGTGTGGATTGCCTGAAGATACAGGGAAGGGAATACAGCGTCTCCCTCATACACGATCTTGTCAGGCTCTACAGAAACTTCGTTGATGAGTACATGGAAAGAGGAGGAGTTGACTTGGAAGCTTACCGGACTGAACTTGATGCCATTGCAGAGAAAAGAGATTCTGAGAGGTTGAGAAGGACTCTTGAATTGATGAGAGCTGCAAGAGTGGAGAGGAGTGAGGTTTAACCGAGTATTCCCCCACTTCCTCAGTTACATTATCTCACTCTTTCCAGCTTTTTCATTGTTTTCTCCTCAAATCTGGCAATGTTTATTATAAAGCGCGTATGTTCTGCATCACTTATCTTTTCCACTTCATCGAAAACCTCGACCCTAAATTCAAGTCTTCTTCTATCAATTTCAATCAGCTCTGCTCTTGCCGTGACCCTCATGCCAACAGGTGTGGCGGCGATGTGACTTGCATTTATGCGAGTTCCAACTGTTGTCTGTCCTCTCTCCAAGTAAGGCTGAGTCATGTCCTTGCATGTTTGCTCTATCAGCGCAACCATTGCTGCTGTGGCAAAAACATTGGGTGTGCCTTTAACGAACTTTGATGCCGTCATATCTGGAGTTACCTCAACCGTCAATTCATGTTTCATTCCCGGTTTCAATTCTTTCATGCCTTTCCTTGGGTTCAAATCATATATAAATTTTTCTATTTTAAACATTTTTTAAATTTTAGTAATTTTTTAATTTTTACTAAACTGCAACAAAATTCGAAAAAGATTAGCATAATTCGATAATTTATTAAAATCATCCCGAGCCAAACAGAATGCGGTAAAGATTATCAAGATAAATTTTAAGGAAATAAAATATCAGATGTCACCATGCCAAAGAAGATCGTCAATTTTGAGGAGAAAACGAGGTACATAGTGGAGACTGTTCAGAGAAATGGAGGAAGGATTAGCTACGAATCACTCTATCCCCAACTCAGGCATCTGAAGGTATGGCGTTCAAACCCTTCAGAGGCAATTACAGGTACGCTTATCAGGATGGCGAAAGAAAAAATGATCAATTTTCTTGACAGGAATGGGGAAGATACCACCGAAAATGTGCTTGCACTTCCAGATGAGGTGGTAAAGAAAAAGATAAGATCAGAGAACACTGTGATCAAATTGAACATCCAGAATGAATACGTTGAAAGACTGATTAAGTCATTTGGTGTGTTTGAAGTACCAGAGCACATAAACAAAGAGTATTACGATTTCATAGCCTCAGCGGACATACTGGCATCGAGATTTGGCTCTGTTGCGGTGCTCTGGAAAAAGGCAATAATTGTGGAGGTCACCGGCCACAGAATCTGGATGGGCATTCGCAGGGATTCTGGAGGTGAAATAAGATTCTTCTATGTTATAAACGGGGAGAGCATCCCAATACCCAGAATGGCTGATCTCATTGAAAAAAGTCTCCAACACACAGGAACTGCTGAATCAGCCTTCATGCCAAACATTGAAAATGTTAAGATCCACTTTTACTCGGAAGTCCCTTACAATTCCGGCTTCATAATCTCATCTGCAATTGCAACGCTCCTGACTGTCGGAACAGAATACCTCATGAACAGGAACAGGTTCAGAGAAGCTCTGCTTGAAGAGAAGTGCATCACAGGTAAGGCGTTTGATGAATTCCTGAACAGGCATGATATGTTTGAGAACGCAGTAAAAATGGCTGATGGTCTCTACATGCATGATAGGGGAAAAATACCCTCAGCAACGAGCACGAGTGCAGAGTATCTTCTGCTGTTTGGCACATCAAAGCCAGCCAATGTTATCTGCTACAGGAATAGAGGAGATAAGATGAAACCTGAAGTTCACCCATATTACTTTGAAAAACCTTTATTTACGGATATCTGGACTGGAGTGGGGCATGACTTCCCTGAGCTTCTCAGATCCATAAACAGGCGCTCAAGATGTCTGCCTGATTCTGAAATGTTTTTCGAAAAGGTGGCAGATGATCTTTACAAATCGATGTGGAGATATGGGAAAGCCGGTCTGGATATGATACACAGAGGACTCGGCAAAGGCGAAAACGAAGAGATCTCGAAGGGGTTTGACCTGCTGAAGGTTGCGATTTATGAACAGATATGCAATTCCCTGAGGTTTACATACAGGTATTTCTCATACCCGCATATCGCCACCATCACTCAGATTCTCGCCCAGCATAACAGATACGGTTCACCTGTCGGAGTTGGATGCGGGGGATTCTTCCAGCTTCTGAATGAGAATTTCAGAGAAGACAGGGAGTTTACAAACATGCTTCTTGAGGTTTGCAGGGACTGGTGTTTATTCCATGGAGGCAGGATTGTCAGAAATCTGCCATACATTCTGCCAAAAAGAGACAACAGATTTTTCTGGGGGATTGTTGTTCACAGAGCAACGTAAAATGAACTGCAGTGGAATATCACAATCTTTTTGTTACTCAGATGATCGCCATTTCATTCCATTTATGCTAAAAATATCAAGCACCAGTTATGGGCAGAAAGCGAGTGTACAAAGTCGTAAAGCATCTACCGGTGGAGGGACTCAATAACAGGATCAAAAAGCTCGAAAAAGATACGAGGATCCTTAAGAAAAAGGACTCT
>JALUWC010000160.1 GCA_027019885.1 Geoglobus sp. | reverse complement strand
ATCTGCTTTGGCATACTACAACAGAGAGTATTTAATATCATTTATAAATATATCTAAGTTTTTGCAACATTACCTGCACTATCCTACTTCCTCAGCCCTCCATACCCCGCTCCAACGAGCAACGCCACAACACTCGCCACCACCATCTTCATGGCGAACCTCACATACTCCTCATCAGCCACTATCAGCCTATACCCGCCCTTCCCCAGCGCAGCCTCTGAAACAACCTCCTCCGTCTTCGGTATGGTAACATTCATACTCTCCACCACAGGCTCAGCAGGCAGCATGTAGTAAACCTTGACCACATCGCCCCTCTTCAGCCCGCTCTTCTTCACATAAAACCCTCCCCCCAGCTCTCATTCCCAAACCAGTTGTCTCTCTTCCCTCTCGGCCCATTTATGCTATCCCTGAAGTACATACCTATGGCATTCTCGCCTGTAGAGTTAAACACCGCAGGTAGCCCTTCTTCACCGGCAACGGCAATAGCCCCCTGATAATTATAGGGTGAATCAGCAAAGGGATCAATGCCCCACTCATTCTCCTCCCTATCAAAGCGATGCCATACCTCATAGACAACGTAGTCGTAACCTCTAGTTATGGTCTGGTTTACAACCACTGGTGTGCATAAAGCTTCATGAGCCAGGGTAGAGAATTTTTTCTTTGAGCGAATATACAACTCTGGTTATCTAATAATTATACCTTCCAAGCTTATTGAGAACAAACTCTCTAACTTTCTCCGCTATTTTTATAGCCTTTTTAGCATCTTCTCTTGACACAGGTACTATGCCTGGATATCTCGTATATGCATATTTTGTCAATATCTGCGACTTTATTTCTAATAGATACTCGAAGTCTGTATCCGCTTTCTTGCATATATCTATCAGGTAGAAGATATTATGAGTTTTTGGGAAATCTATATTTTTATAAACCAGAAAAGCCTTTAGGTATTTTTCTACAGCCTGTTGCGAATGATATGCAGAATACTCTGGTATTTCTTTCTGCAATAGCTTTGCTGCTTCTACGTCCTTATCAGCTCTTTCCAACCACTCTGCTACCTTTTCCATTATACTGCTATGCCTTCCACACATGAGTATCTCTCAAGAGTACCAGGGACATCCTTATATTTCTCAAATTCTTCCAGAGAAATTATAAATAGTTCAATATTGTATTGGAATAACGATTCCATGATTTTTTCCCAGAAATCCCACTTCTCTTTTTCGCTCAATTTATTTTTGCACACTACCAGTATGTCCCAGTCACTCTCTTCTCTGTAGTCACCCCTCGCCCTTGAGCCAAAGAGAATAACTCTGTCCACCTCTATTCCATGCTTTCTGGCAATACTCAATATTATCTCCTTTATTTTTTTGAGAACATTACTCTGCTCCTCATCCATACTCCTCTGAGCCAAATTTCCCATTACAAAAATTTTAAGTTATAACAGGTAATTGTTCACCTCCTCACCCCCGCATAAACAACTGCCGCCACTCCAGCAATCAGAGCAAGCACTAGCTACCACCATCTTCCTGGCAAACCTCACATACTCCTCATCAGCCACTATCAGCCTATACCCGCCCTTCCCCAGCACAGCCTTTGAAACAGCCTTCTCCGTCTTCGGTATAGTTACGTTCATACTCTCCACCACAGGCTCAGCAGGCAGCATGTAGTAGACCTTGACTATATCGCCTCTCTCCAGCCCGATCTTCCTGAATAGAAACCTCCTCCAGCACTCTCATTCCCGAACCACATATCATGCTTACCTCTTGGTCCATTGATACTATCCCTGAAGTACATACCTATGGCATTCTCGCCTGTAGAGTTAAACACCGCCGGCAACCCTTCTTCACCGGCAACGGCAATGGCACCCTCGGGCAGATAAATGGCACACACGCTGGTGTCGTTCACCTTTGCCCCCTGATAGTTATAGGGTGAATCTTCAAAGGGATCAATGCCCCAGTCGTTCTCCTCCCTATCAAAGCGATACCATACCTCATAGGCAACGTAGTCGTAGCCCCTTCTCATACTGTAGTTTACAACCACCAATGCATAGTGAGGGGTGATATGCAAGCGGATGTTTCAGAGCATTTTACTTTCGCTTTTTGCTCACCAGACGGTTTCAACAATTCCAGATTTTACTATTTCGAGATCTCTGGTGACAAGTTTAGCTTTAAGCATCTTGGCAGTTGCAACAATAATTCTATCATGGATTTCATTCAACTTTATTTCAGGAAGTAATTTTAGTAATTGGAAGTTAAAAGAGGTAACAATAAAATTTTTGCTCATGTCTATCCTCATTAGTAGATCCTCAAAATCAAGTTTTATTTTCCCATTTTCCACGAGGTATAGACATTCGGCAAGTACAATTGTGGGAATGAATATTGTTGAATTTCCAGTTTCTGCTGATTTGAAAATATTATCCACTCTATTGGGCAATCTTCCAACAATATACCATACAAAAGCATGAGTATCAGTCACATATAACATTTTCAGCACCGGTAAATAAAGACTTCTTGGCTTCTTCTATAGCTTTTTCCAGCTCATCTTCAGAAACTAGCAACTTACCCATGCCACGTAGTGAGACTATTTTTTTATCGAAGACTCCATTCTCTTTAAGTAAAATCAAGCTTTTTAATTCCAAGACTTCTTTCTCTAGATCTTCTATTTTTTTTAATATATCCATCATAATAATCACCTATTATCTAATTTGGCTGATATTTAACATGTCAAAACATTCTACCTCCTCAGCCCCGCATATACCACCGCCGCCACTCCAGCAAGCAGAGCAAGCACTGCTACCACCATCTTCCTGGCAAACCTCACATGCCCTCATTCTGCCACTATTAGCCTATACCCGCCCTTCCCAGCGCAGCCTTTGAAACAGCCTTCTCCGTCTTTGGTATAGTCACATTCATACTCTCCACCACAGGCTCAGCCGGGAGCATGTAG
>JALUWC010000159.1 GCA_027019885.1 Geoglobus sp. | reverse complement strand
AGAGCGCAGGGGTAAGAGGTGCACCCTGTGCACAGACGTATGTCCAGCGGGTGTTGGAGAGCCATGAACACACTGCAGCAGGGTGTTACCTCAATATCCATATAAGTTTTTTACCGGCATGGTAGATCGTCTTTACGCCATACTCCTTCGCAAATGACAATGCAACAATGGTATAAAGTTTTGTAAGAGGTGTGAGATCGACTATCAACTCATAATTCAATAAGTTTTTTTCAATTACCCTTTTCATTCGTTTTTTTATTTTGTTAATGTCGTTTTGATAAACTTCGATATCAAATTCAATTTCTTCATCCCCGTGCATTACTCCTTCCTCTCTAATTTTCCTTCTTGCCAATGGTGTGGTAAAGGCAATGGTTCTATCAATATTGACACCTTCTTTTTTTAACAAGTTCACTGCTCTCTCAACCACTCTAAGAGTTCGTGTATCTGGATTATTTGGGTGGAAAGTATATCCTGAAATTAAAGCTTTTGGGGCATTCATTCCCAATTTAACCCGCATCCTTTGAATGTATATGGGCTCAACAGAGCATAGAAGTTCCTTGCCTTTCCGTTTTTGTCGTATGTAGCCATCTCTTGTCAAAATAGAAAGGTGATGATTCAAGCTTGACCTTGGAATTCCCGTAGCCCTTTGAAGCTCCGCTACAGAAGCAACACCGCGTTCTAGTAAAGATTTTAGTATTTTTAGTTTTCTTTCATTCAGCTTTGCTGACATATTTCTAAGTACTCCTTAAAATTTCTAGTTAGTTAGCTTAATTATTAATTTAATGTAACTAGATAAACCAAATATATAGTATAGACAATCGTCGCAGGGAATGGAGAACGCACATAGGCAAAAAGTGATTAGAATGGATGACCTAAAGCAGCAGATAATTGAATTTTATAATTTAGTAGCAATTTCAAATGCAGCAACCCTTGAAAATCCTGATCCAATAGCCTCAGTGGAGCGTATGAAGCAGACTGAAGCAGAATCTCTCATGGATTCTATGATTAGCAAGATTGCTCAAGTGGGGGAGGGGGCTACCACAGCTCAATATGAAGAGTACAAAAGACAGAGAGATGGGATGAAAGAGGTGGACTTTGTGGGACAGAAGCGGGGGACACTGAGGAAGCAGACCGGTAACATTGTTATAGCCCATGCCGCCCGATACAGTAGAATTGGACCAAAAACCGTGGTAGAGTGCAAAGACAGAGATATGAGCGATACCGCTGCTGAGAAGATACCTGCAGAGGCTGGAGAGGTAATAGCTAACAGAGAAGCGAACGCCTGCTTTTATCTCTTTAGTACAGAAGAGCAGATGCCAGCCTGCTTCAGATCAGTCAAAATAGGCGACAAATTTGTTATCGCAAGCTGCGACATGAACCCAAGTCTACTGGCATGCACAACAAAGATTGCTGGCTGGATATGCAGGCTGAAAACGAAGAAGACGGATACAGATGCATGCTCCGCCTCAAAAGAGCTTAGAAACATATCCTTACCTTTGGAAGAACTACCAGAGATTCAAAAACTCATACAGCTTGTGTCTCAGCACTCTATTAAGATATCAGAGAAATTTTCGATACTAAAAGAAAAAATAGAGAGATGTGTGATGAGAGCAATCGATAGTCTCGAAAAATCTTATGAAAATAGAAATTATTATATACCTGAAGGATAAAATAAAACGGGGGCAAAGGATTGGGACTCAGAGAGGTGCAGCTTGCGGCACTGCTCCACGATATCGGCAAGTTTGAGCAGAGGCAGGGGATAAACAGAAACCACGCAGAGCTCGGCTCTGAGTTTGCTGGGAGATACTTTTCTGAGGAGGTCGCGAGCCTAATAGCCCAGCACCACCTTGATGTCCATGAGATAAGCGGGAGCAGAGAGGAGGTGCTGATACTTAAAATCGCAGACCACATCTCCTCCGGCGAGAGGGAGGAGCGCGAGCGGGGCGAAAAGGGCGACCCGAAGGTTGAGGGCCTGCTCTCAATCTTCTGCAAGATTGACATAGGCAAGGGGGCGTTACCTGAGGAGAGGTACTACCCCCTCAAGCCCTTAGAGCTGAGGCGGGAGGTGATATTTCCGAGGGCTGAGCACAGGCGGGCGCAGGGGTATTCCCAGCTCTGGAGGAGCTTTGCACAGGAGTTTGAGAACCTCAGCAAAGACCTTGAGACCATATACCACCTGCTCTGGAAGTACACCTGGTGCGTGCCCTCCGCTGTCTGGCAGGATGTGCCGGATATAGCGCTCTTTGACCACCTGCGCACCACCTGTGCGATTGCCACCTGTCTATACATGCAGCACGGGAGGGAGGGGATAGACCTTGAGGCTCTGTTCAGCGGGGTGAAGAGGTACTGGAAAATCCGGGAGTCTACGGAAGCTGATGCCGCGAGAGAAGAATTTGAGAAGGGGCGCTTCATCCTCATCGGAGGAGACATCTCCGGCATCCAGAGGTTCATCTACAACATAAAGTCCCCCCAGGAGGCGCAGAAGGGAATGGCGAAGCGCCTCAGGGGGCGCTCCTTCTACCTGAACCTGCTCACCGAGAGCATAGCCCACTACCTGCTTGATAAGCTCTCCCTGCCAATAACCAACCTGCTGTGGTGCGGTGGCGGGCACTTCTTCATTCTTGCGCCGGCGATGCTTGCAGAGGCTGTGAAGAAGGCGGAGGAGGAGGTGAATGAGTTTCTCATCAGGGAGTTTCAGGGTGAGCTCTTCTTGGTGCTCGCCTCTGAGCAGGGCTCCGCATGCGACCTTATGGAGTTTCCAGCGTATCTGAATAGATGCAGACGCAGGCTCGGAGAGGGGAAGAAGAGAAAGGCTTTAAATGCAATTAAGTCACTGAGAACCCTGAATCTGACACGGATGCAGGAGGGGGTGATAGGAACCTGCGCCATATGCGGGAGAGATACACCTGAGCTGGCTGCAGAGGATGATAAGCTAGAGTCGTGCGA
>JALUWC010000158.1 GCA_027019885.1 Geoglobus sp. | reverse complement strand
ACTCCTCAAACCAAGTGGGAAATGTGGGAAAATGCCTGTGGCAAAAATTGACGAAAAGGGCAGAATTCTGCTGCCCAAGGAAATAAGAGACAGGATGAACATAAAACCGGGAGAGGAATTCCTGGTGACAGATGTGGATGAAAATGCAGTTATACTCAAAAGGATTGACGTCAGAAAGATGCTTGAAGACCTTATTGAGAAAGCAAAATCAGTTGATCTGGAAAAGCTGGAAAGAGAGATAGAAGAGGAAGGGAACAGAGTTGCAAAAAGAAAGTACAGGATTTCTGATTGATACCAACGTTTTCATAGCTGCAGTTAAAAAAGGATGGACGAAAACGACAGAATTGGTTCTGCATCTTCTCTCGAATCCGGAATTTGTTCTGGTAGCAAATGACGTTTTGCTTGCAGAGTATGAAAGGTATGCCAAGGCGTTTGATGCCGAGAATTTTCTTGAGTTTATGAGGCTCAGGGTTACTATCATAAATCCTTCAGATGATGAAATAAGGATGTGCAGGCAGTATTTTCCAGAAAGTGAGGTTGCTGATGCAGTTCATGCTGCCACGTGCCTTAAGACAAATGCCGTTCTTATCACAGATGACAAACACTTTGATTTGATCAGGAAGGCGGGTTTGATAGAGGTGTGGAACACTTCAGAGGCGACCAGAAATCTTCTAAAAAATATTTGAGGATAGCTATTCCCTCAAAATTTCCGTCAAGGCATTAACTGCAAGAGTAACGTTCTTCCCAAAGTTATCTCTGCAGTGGAATATCCATACGGGATAATAGTACTCCTGCTTTTCCCCAATTCCTCCAGCATAGTACCCGGGTTCAATTTTCACAACTTCGAGGTTTAATTTACTCATTGGCTTCCTGAGGACTTCTCCGTTTTGGAGTAACTCATAGGCCTTTTCCGGAGAAATCACCCTCACATCTCCAGCATATTCCAGCTTTCTCCATATTTTTACGAGGTCCACGACTGTCCGTTCTCTCCGATGAACACGATTATCTCCCCGCCCGGCCCAGCAACCGGGAATCCGTTTATTTCTCGCTTGAAGCTGACCACAACGAGTGTTGGCTCCTGTCCAACCTCTCCTGCTGATGAGTCCACATATGAAACGTACTCCGTTCTCACTCCACGCAGCACAGCATCTGCAGGAACGCCACCATACCTCTCAAGGGCTTTCAGGGCGATCTCGACTGCCTCCTCTTCTGACGGCAGGTCTTTCCTCACTTTCCAGTACTCCGGACTCGAATTCGAGATTGTTTCGATGACCTCCTCCCCAACGACCCTGTAAACCGGCATTCTCTCAGGAGCTTCCGGAAACGTGGTTTTGAGTTTGATAGATCCTATGGGTGTCATGACTGGAATCCCTGCTGGAGAGTGTGTTTTCAGAAGCGGAAAGACCACAAGTGCTGTAAAAATCAGAAACAAAGCGATGTGTTTTGGTTTTATTACCATACCTCTCACCCCCTACTCACAATTCCAAGAGTAGTAGAATGTCAGATCGTCGTCTGGGTACTCATCTGATGCTACATATCCCTGCCCATGCAAGTGATCACGAAGTTGATCTTGTGCGTCTACGTAAATCACCGCTTCCACGTCACTACCAAAAGATAGTATTGTTGCTTTTTTGAATGCATCAAAAATTGACCAATCATAGTCGATTGCATAATTTAAAGAATGTCTCAGGAAAACTGGAGTTGGCATATGTTACTGTACTGAATCCCATAATCATGTGTGAATATTTGAGCGAATCTCTCCATGCAGGGTCTCCTAAAACATAACAACTTTGTATTACGACCCACTCGTTCTCGAGATCCCACTTCTTTCGGACATCATTCGAATCAACGGTGGCCCAAGGATTCCATGGGGAATAACCTGACAGAGCTATGTCATAATTGGCCCACAAACCATGTCCAGTGTGCCAATGAAAATCAGATTCATCTAATCCCTGATAACCTATATTCGAAGTTCCAAAGTCATCTTTTGTAACTTCAGAATCCTTGTGATAGAATTTCTCAGTCCACCCAGCTTTAGTACCTAACCAGTACCTCACTTCACTCGCAATTTCAGTCCCATATGGATAAAGATCTGAAAGCCAGTCATACTGCTCTATGTTAGTCACTGAATATGTAAAAGATGCTTTTGTGGCTGCTGGAAGCAATAGAGACGCTACAAAGGCTAACAAAATACTCCGCAGCAATTTCATATTGTACCACCCCCACTTCAGCTACAGCAAAAATTCTCTTCAAACATCTAAATAAAAAAAATGATTTT
Source organism: Geoglobus sp. (assembly GCA_027019885.1). GTDB lineage: Archaea > Halobacteriota > Archaeoglobi > Archaeoglobales > Archaeoglobaceae > Geoglobus. Next base: position 680 of record JALUWC010000158.1, on the reverse strand, counting down.
GTAATACTGCCATCTAACAATATCGGAAAATACTTAAAGGCAAAACTACTTCAAGTGGGAATTTGGTGAACCAAGATAACACACTTCAACCTGATGATGTGAAGGTCGTGCTGGACAGAACGAGGATTCGGATTCTGAAAATTCTGGGAGAGAGGAGACACACATTATCAGAGCTCTCGAAACACCTGAACCTCTCAAAGACCACGGTTCTGCACCACCTCAAAATTCTCGAGAAGAGTGGCTATATCGTCAGAGTGGGTGAGGGCAGAAAGTGGATATACCACGAGCTCAGCGAGTCTGGAAGAGCAATTCTCAGGTGGAAAAGTATAAGAGTCGCAATTCCCCTCGCGATTTTCATCCTTTCAGGTATTGCAATGCTCGTTCAAAGATTTAAGCCACCTGAACCGGCTTATCCTAAAATGAGTGGAGCCGAGATAAGTGTCGCACACACACTTCTTGGAATCTCCGTATTTCTCATGCTGATCTACCTTTACTGGTGGTCAAAGATCAGAAAACCGCCCATGTAGATTTACACATCCAGGTACTCAATAATAACCCTGCCCCTGCAGCTCTTCAAAACCCTGACCTCGATGTAATCATCCTTTCTCGCATACTCCGGATAGGACAGGGAAAAGGACTTTCCCGGATTTGCCTTTACAGCAATCCTCACCTTTCCATTA
>JALUWC010000157.1 GCA_027019885.1 Geoglobus sp. | reverse complement strand
GCATCGACGATGTCATAGCTGCCAAGGGACTTGAGAAGGGCAAAGGCGGCGGAGAGGCCCCAGAGGACATGGATATGGGAATGGGCGGCATGGGTGGTATGGGAGGCATGGGCTTCTGAGCCCACCCAATTTTTAATTTTCAAATCCTCAGGTTTTGAAATTCAGAATCTCTTCCAGTACCTTACAGCACTGCAAATGTGCAAAACACTGAAATAGTTTCTTTATTACTTTAGCAAGATTTAAATATAATTCACATCACTCAATTCTGGGTGTTGTCATGGGGGAAGCTGAAAATGTCGAAATAAATGAACCCAGAGCTGAATCCGAAATCAAATCCAAAAGCAATGTGGTTCCTGTTGGCATAAAGGTCGGTTCTCAGAGGACAGTCATCGCAAAGGGGAACGATATTCTTATCATCGAAACCTGTGTTAAAGAGAAAGAGAACCCGATTACAGGGGAGAAGGACTACGTGGTGGGCAATGAAGCTGCAGAGCTTTACGGAGATGAAGCAGTGTATATGTTGAGGGGAGGTTTGCCAGGAAATGAGGAGGAAGCAGAACTTCTCAAGATTTTCCTTACCAGAATTGCAAATGAGTACGGTATCCCTGAGAACACGTATGTAACTTACGGAATTCCGTCAACAGAGGCAGAGGAGGGAGTAAACCTTTTCAAGAAAGTTGTCAGTCAGGTTCCGCTGGGCTGGGCAGGCAAGGAGGTGTGGAACGACTCCTTCCTTTCAGCATTGGCGCTTCCAGAGGGTCTTGGAATGCTGGACAGAACCTTTGTTGTCATCAATGCTGGCTCAACCACAACAGATGTTGTTGCCGTAAGAAAAGGTGAAATCGTTTTCAGCATGGTTACCGGGGAAGTTTCCGGCGATATAGTTGACAGATGGATCAAAAATGAGATAATGAATGAGACTAGAGGAGCCGTAAACATCGACCTTTCCACCGCCAGAAGTTACAAGGAGAGGTATGCCAACCTGAAGGAGTGGAAGAGCATTCAGGAGACTGTGCAGCTTTTCGATAAGGGACTGTACAGCTTTAGAATAGACGAAGCAGTAAACAGACCCGTTGAGAGATACCTTGACAGCCTTGTAGACTTCATAACACTGGAGTTTCTACCATCTCTGGCTGAATTCAACTTCAAGATGTACAAGAAAGCGCTTGAATCAGAGTTTATTATGAGTGGTGGGATGGCTGAGATTCCTGGAGTGAAAGAGAAATTCGCGACCAAGCTTTCAGATGCGCTTGGAGTTACAATAACGGTAAGATGCCCTGAGAGTCCATTAACTGCCTCTGCCAGAGGAGCACTGCTGATTTCCAACCTTAGAGTGGAGTAATAGATAGGAGCAGTAAATAGGAGCAGTAAATAAGAAAAGCATACGAAAACGGAGTAGGTGGAAAAGCCGGTGAAAAATAATGGAGCTGGAAAAGAAACTTGAAAAATGGGATGCCCTGTTTGAGGAGCTGAAAGAAATAGCTGAGCAGTTTCTCCCGGCGGTTGAGAAATCTGTGGAAGATGCAACCAAAAGACTTGCCGAGCTTGAACAGAGGATGTCCCTCTTTGAAAAGGAGCTGTCAGATATCAGACTGCAGAGTTCCGAAAAAATCCAGAACGTCGAGGATATCAAAAATTCTTTTTTATCTGTAATTGAAGACCTCAGCAAATCCCTCAACACAGAGATTTCAAACCTAAGGAACGAATTCAACAGCCAGATAAGCGAGCTGAAGAAAAGCATTGGTGAAATTGGTGAGACCGGCATATACAGGCCTGAAATCGATACAGAAGGGCTTAGAAATTTGGAAAGGGAAATTAATGAGGTTAGAGAAGAGATATCGAGGTTATCAAAGGAGATCGACCAATTCAGGAATCAGATGATCGAAAAATACAAAGTAATCAGGGAGAAAAAGGTAGAAGGGAAGTCCCCCAGAATACTTTAGGTAGCGGCATGACAGGCACGACAGCAGAGAGCCTGGCTGAACTCAGGAAGAAACTTGGGAGACTCGTATCTGAATACTTCAAACTGAGGTACAAGGGCGCTAAAGTACTTTCGTTCCCTTCAGGAAAGGGAGGAGTCGGTAAGACCGCTATAACAATAAATCTGGCTGCAGCTCTGGCTATAAAGGGGAAGAAAGTCTTAGTGATGGATCTGAACTTTGCACTGCCCAATATTCACATGTTTCTGGATGAAGCTCCAAGTGCTACCCTTACCCACTATCTGGGGGGTGAAACGGAACTTAATGAAATAATTGGGGAGGTTGCGGTCAGGGATGCTCGATTCGATGTTGCTCCTTCTGAATCCATAGTTGACCTGAAGAAGAAAATAGATATAGAAAAACTCAAGGATGCGATTTCACTTTTAAAAGCCAGATATGATTACATACTTTTCGATCATGCCCCAGGACTTTCAAAATACGTCTTTTACCCTGTCAAACTCTCCGACCATGTTTTTATAGTTTCTGCAGACGTGAAACCAGCGTACATGGATGCTATGAGAGTTTTGAAGCTTCTGGAGGCCAGCGGGATCAATCATGAAGGATTCATTGTGAACATGGTGAAGGGCTCTGAACTGAAGTACTTTGCAGCAATGAATGTGTTTGCTGTGATCCCCCACGACAACCATCTCAAAAAAGCTTTCCTCTCTGGAAAGACGGTGTTCCACTCAAAAATGGGATTTCTGTCACCAAGCAGAAAGTTCTTTGAAAAGATGGCAGAGGAGATAATCCATACGTTTCCTCCAGATGTAGGAGACTGATTATCTGAGGCTCTAACTGATGATTCCCACCAAACACCAAATCCAAGCCTACTAAACAAGTCCAAGCCTACTAAACAAGCCTACTAAACACTCCTCAGACTCAACCACTCTGCGATATTCTGTGCGAAGTCCAGATTATCCCCAGAAGTTATATACTCATTAATAAAAAGAGCGTCATCACCTATCACCACAACCTCCCCT
>JALUWC010000156.1 GCA_027019885.1 Geoglobus sp. | reverse complement strand
ATTAACTTTGCTCTAAAAATGCTTGCAGCGATTTGGTTTGAATATCAGAAATAGCACTCGAAAGCTTGACGAATTACTTGAGGAAAATCGCAACTGTAAGTGTTAGTTTTGAAGTTTTTTGAAAAATATAAGTTGGATATTTATTAGATATAGAAATAAACATAAAAAACAATAAACTAAATTGGAGCTGTCAAGAATGACCTTAAAAATAAAAAAACCAAAATATAATCTATGCAACCCCTAATCCAGCAGTTTAGCATTACCCTACTTTTGCGGTTTGTCTTTAAGGAAAGCGAGCAAATTTATTTTTTGTTCGGGAAAATAAGCTACGAGTTTATGAGAACACGCTACCACAGAATTAAGAAAGTCGTAAAACATCCTGAAAGGAAGAGAGGAAGGCTAAATTGCGGTAGTCGAAGCTAAATTGAAGCTTGAAAACAATCAGATCTTCATTCGGAGTGCGATAGATGTCGATTCTAAAGAATGTCTGTTCGTCTGGGCAACAGAGGGAAGATCGAGTTTTCACGCTTACGCTTTCCTCAAAGAAATTCTCAAATACTGCGAAAATAAACCAGAAGTTGTTGTAGACAAAGGTCCTTGGTATCTCTGGGCTTTGAAAAGAATGGGATTGAAATATAAACATGAGACATTTGGTAAGCGAAATGCAGTAGAATAGCTTTTTTCTCTGCTAAAGAACAGAACTAAAAGGTTCTTCAACGAGTTTCTCTTTAACACTTCATTTTATTCAGTTCAGAGTTTGTTCACACTTTTTTAAATTATTTTAGCGAACATTAGATTTAAAGAGTACTTCTTCGATTTTCTCACACATCTTTTCAGCTTCTTTATTTACAGGGATTATCTCCAATTCTTTCGGAGATTTTGCTCCAAGCCCAAGTTCTACTGCTCTCGCAATCTGTTCCTGCTCGAACACTTTTCCTCTTGAAACTTCTCTTGTTGTACCGTAAATTCTCAGAATGGCAACACCCACAGCGTCAACAGCTATCCTATCTCTACTTGCAATTATCAGTTCTGGCTCTATTATTTTTCCAGTTTCAGGACCGCCGGTAGAGAAACCCTTGATAGCATCAAGAACTACAAATTCCGGTTGATATGAGACGTTGATTTCGGCTATCATCTTCCTCATGTTTTTCGACGAATGCAGTTCGCTCATGTAATTGTATCCGTCTAAGGGATCGAATTTTGCCACCATCCCGACGCTGTTTTTCAGTGATAGCGTAAAGTGTCCTCCGAATCTATGAGTTTTCAAACAGCAGGTTTGAACTACCACATTGTCTTTAAAAACTCTCGGGAATAGGTAGCCCCTTTTCCAGTGCATTCCCTCAAATTTGTCTCTTACCCACTCTTCGGCTTGTAATTCATCGAGAACCACAACATCGAATTCTTTTTTTGCGGCAAGACTAATAACGCCCATTTTTTCAAGAACTCGTCTCGTTTCACCCATGCCACTTCGCTCAGCAAGTATTACATGAGCTTTCAGCTCTTTCAGTTTATCGACTATCGCCGATAGCGTTCTTAGGTGAGTTGTAGCTGGAAAGGGATCAGCGCTGTTGTAATTTGCTTTTATCGCAACCTTTGCATCTTCAACGTTTTCGAGATCAAAGTTTTCAAGAAGTTTTTTGACTCCGTATTCTCTATCTTCAGTTTTTATGACATAAACCTTTGAATCTTTAGCTTTTGGAAATTTGGTAATTATCCTTTCTTCAATCCCGCTTACTGGCTTTTTCGTAACGCAGCTTGAAAGTAAAATCGCCAGTGTGCTTTTTAAAAATGTTCTTCTGCTCATCATATTGTGTAATTGATTTTTAATTTTAAAATTTTTCTTTCTCTCTGTTAGGGGAGGCTGAAAGAAGCAGTTGATGTAATCGGAAAACAAAACCTCTTTCTGCCAGAAAACGGGATTCTCGCTCATGTACATGATTAAAATTTCTTGCGAAGAATCTTTAAAGGTTGGAAGAGAAAATTGCAAAGTGACTGTTCTGTAGCAAAAGCAAATATAAAAATACTGAAGAACACCAAAAAACATAGGTGAAAGCCCTGCCCGCCGAGCTTGAGGAGATACTCAGATTCATGAAAAATCTGGGATGCGATGTGAAGAGACCAAAAAGGAAGGTTGTAGACGAACTTCTCGGAGATTTTGAAGGAGCGATTCATGAAGGTGAAACGAGCGCGGAATACCTGAAAAAGCTGAGAGAAAGCGGTTATGGAAAGTATTAACGTTTTCCTGGACACAGACGTTCTGATAAACTGGATCGCAAAGGAGGTTGATCTAAACACCGGAAATAAGCTCTGGGAAAAATCCTTACAGAATTCTCAAGATGATTGAGGAGGGAAAGATTTCCGGTGCGACATCCCTCATAAGCCTGATGGAGATAATATTCGTTTTGAGGAGAAATAAAAAGTGGAAGGACGAGGGTATAATCTCCAAAGTTGGCATGATTCAGGAAATGCAGGGTTTTGAGATACTCATACCCACGGAGACCGACATAATCGCAGCCTACAACTTCCAGACGGTGTTCAGACTCGATCCCTTTGACAGCATATACTTTGCCATAGCGAGGAATAAAGCTGACCATCTCATCACACGGGATGCTGATTTTATAGAGATCGCAAACTCCGCTGAGAACGGGGAATTTGCCATGACACCCGAACGGTTTGTCGAAGTTTTGTAGAAGACCGAGTAAAAATTTAAATAATTAACATATAACTCTGTATGGGGAAAGAGACCCTGACAAGCACTATTTCAGTTCGTCCGGGGCACCACTTGCATTTTACAGAGCCTCCCCCAATATATGAGAGCGGAGAATTCATTTAATGACATGGAAGACGTGTACGCATACAGGAAGCGCTATGAGCTTGCAATCAGGCTTTTGAAAAGCTCGAATATCTCCGAAAGAAACAAGGAGCTCATTGAAAAATTCTGCAATGACTGCTTTGCTCAGG
>JALUWC010000155.1 GCA_027019885.1 Geoglobus sp. | reverse complement strand
TAAACGTTCCAAATCAGGGTTAAATAAGCCAGGGTGGCAGAGGGGCTATGCGGCGGACTGCAGATCCGCTTTACCCCGGTTCGAATCCGGGCCCTGGCTTTTTTACATCCGGCAAACTCCATATCTACAACAATATGTGCTGTAAGAGCTTTTTTATGCTATGACCGATTCAGATTGTCATGCACATCAACTAAAAATTGTCCGCCAGGCAACCCGTCTTCGTCTGCCAACATGGTCTTGCTTCCCCGGCTTTTTTTCAGCCACTCAGATAATTTCTGTCAGAAAGGGAGTATTTAAGGTTTGAAGAGGTCAGGGGTGTGAATGGCTGGCTCTTTGATGACTTCTTGGTTAAGGGTTTCCTACATTTCTACGCCTAAAAATGAATGGCTAAAATCTTAAGTATATGTCCAGAATGTCCAACAGTTATGAGAGAGTTGCTTGCGCCTATTGCTATTTTCATATTAATGGAGATTCTCGGAATCGTTCTAATCTCATACAGCTCCTCAATTGTTGTTGGACTCTTGTTGTTGTATGTGGGCTTCTTTCTTTTCTTAATGTGGATTGTGCTACTTACATATTCACGTATTTCCAAAAAAATCGAAATCGACAATGAGATTCAATACTTTATTGGGATGTTTTCAGGGATTTTTGGCGGATCAATAGTACTTCTGGCAGATAAACTATTTTATGGCCAAACTAAGTGGAACCCATCAAGCTTTGCAGTTTCTGTCATTGAATTTTTTACTGTATTTCTCTTAATCTATGTTGTCGGATTAGTTATTGTTGATTTTCACGTCAAAAGTCTTAAAAAAAGGAAAAAGAGAGAAGGCTAAGGTAATTTCGGTTAACTCGCAAAAGTTAAACCATTTAAAAAGGGATTATGACGATTCTTTCGTATTTATCCAGTGTTCCACAATGGGCCATAAATCAAAGCCTATTCTAATAGAGAAATGTTGAATTACTCGACGCACTTGTAACAATGCCAAATCCTTAACTATCTCAGAAATGCCTTTTTGAATATTTTCAGGACCTTCTAAATATCGTATTCGAATACGGGGTCTTCGACTTCGATTTTCTTCCTCAAAAAACTTTTTAGCATCAGTTGAGACTTTATCCATAGTTACAACTACTCCTAGTGTTCCTCCGTATCTAGTTATCCTGTAAATAAAAGGATACGCATCTCCCAGTCCGAATTCTCTATCTTTGAGTTCAAAGAAAATAGTAGAATCAAAGTCCTGGACCATTATGTCAATGTCTTCACCGTGTGCTTCCAGCTTCCATTTTATACTTTTCTCTCGTACTCCGTTTTCTTTGAGAAGTTCCGTAATCCAAATAGACATCCATAAACTGCCATCAATCAGTCTTTTTCCCTTCTCTGTTAGAGTGTAAATTACTTGCAGATTCTCTTCAGGAAATGGGCGTCCACACACACTACAACGAAGGGAATTCATTGGCTCTTTAGTAAGATGTTCTTTAGATGGGACAATACATATAGTGTGTTGGTTTTGTTTACAAGTTAATAAGTACTCTTCCGTTATCAAATCCAATGAAAGGAGTTGCTGAAGAACATCTTGCTTTTTCGCAAGTTTGGTAGCATCTTTACTCATCATCTTTCCTACTTGGGCTAATCTCACCATGAATTGTCTTATTTCTGTATTAACTAAAAGATTGGCTGCTTTAACATCTTCGGGGCTGTAAGTTGGTTCACTGACTCGAAGTTTCTCTGCTTCATGTCTATACTCTTCCTCGAAGAAGTCTTCGAGTGGATACAAATACCTACCATATCCTAAATGATGAGAGGATACTGGCTTCCAGGCGAAATTCATTCCTCTTACTCTTCTTCCATCAAATTTAGTTCTGATGCCTTCTTCTATATTCTTACAAAATTTTTGCAACGCTTCCTCATATTCGCCCCACCCAATAACTGAAACTTGTAACATATTTGAGTCTATTGGGTTCAAAACATAAATTGCCTCATCTGTGATAAAAAGATCACCCAAGGCATCCTTAAAAAATCCTGGCATAAATCGACCTCCAGGAGCCTGAGCGATCATATTTGCGATTATCTGTTCATCCGGTTCTGGCAATTTAGCTGAACTGAATATGGCTGTGAACATATTCCGTATTATAGCTAGATAACCTCTCTTTCCTAAATACAATATCAGTTTCTCCATCTCGATCTGATTACGGATGCCTGCTTTTGCTATAAAAGACAAAACCCGAAGCATCCTGACACCTCCCGATATCCATTATGTTTATCGTGTTCATATTAAGCAATTTACCTAAATATTAGTGTTTTATAACATTAAGTGCAATATTAATTTATTGGTGTCTGTTCTTAATCCGAAAGTTTCCTTTCAGCTTTTTCGGAAATTTCACTTATCAATAGAAACCTCTAAATCGCTCTGGACTTACGGTTTCATAGTCATCTCTGCCAGTAAGGTTTACTTTCTCAACACTTTAGTATGCGGGAATAGTAGCATCCAAGGTCGTTACAGAACTTGTTACTTATTTCTCTTCTTTCTTGGCAATTCTAAGTGTTATGGAGAGATCGGATGGCAATTTCAGGAAGTATTATTCTATCCAAGCCTCACAACTTTGTAACACCCCATCTTCGGGCAGAACACACTCCTCTCTCCCTCCGCTTCCTGAGGATTACCCTTGTCATCTCCACATCAATCCCCTTCTCCTCCGCAGCCCTGACTATCTCGTCCTCTGCACACCCTTCATCATGACCTCCAGCTCCCGGCAATCTGCAGGCTCACCTCCCTGTTCACGTCATCGCTGCCATAATAGAACAACCTTACTGCCCCAAACTGTCCGTCATGTGGCTCATGTTCCTCACGACCAGTACGGCTTCTTAAAATCCATGAGGCCAAAAGATATATACTCCCCTCGAACACAAATATTTATTCCAGATTCAGTCTGGAGATAATACTTTGTCCAAACAGAAAAATATTCCACTTCTCGGGAAAAAAGCT
>JALUWC010000154.1 GCA_027019885.1 Geoglobus sp. | reverse complement strand
GATTTCTGGATCAACCTTTACGATGTTTATGTTCTTATGTAGCTCTGTCCTTTCTGTAGTTGGAATTGGTTTTATTTTTGTGGTGTTTGTTGCCATCACCGGACTCGCCACGCTGCTTAACATCACCAAAACCAGCAACACTGCCAATGCTCTTCTCATCACAACACCTCTTTCTCTATTTACTTAACACCTACTGATATATATTAATTCTGACCATAGATTTAGAATAAGAATATTATTTTTATAATTCTCAAGCAATGGTCAGAAAATTTATATCACATTAACATGAATGTCAAATAACTCGTTCCTATTAGGGTGGGATCTACACTTCCCAACATCAGCAGAACCAGCAACACCACCAGCTTTTTCACACTACCACCTCAAACACCTAATCTTACTCCATTATTTAAATTTTTCTTTTCATAACATCTTTCAATGTTCGAACAAGTTTTAACATTCGATATACTCCGAATTTTTAAGCGACACCGAATCATTCGGTCTTCTCTTTACATTCGATTAACACCGAATATTCGGACACCTCCGAATGATTCGGAGAGTTATCCTAAAAATTGGTTAGCATGGCAAAATTTCGGGAATATCACATTACTTCATCCAAACTCTCCACTGGAGAATAAAATCCCTTTAAAATCATGTTTTTGAGGATTTCGTTACCTTGTTCCTTGGACAGCATTCCTCTTTTCACGCACAGTGTCAGAACTCCTACAGTTCCTGACACGGGTATTCCTATAATATTTGCAACTTTTCTTGCATCTAAATCATCTGTAAGAAGCGTCATTTTTCTGAACTTTGCAACCGCAATACTCGAAGCCTCTCCTTTACCAAGTCTTGTTCTCAAACCCTCGTAGAGTTCCATTTCCTCTTCTTTCAGGGCCAAAACCTTAAATTTAGGTTTGATATCAGGCAGAACTCCTCTTTTGATACCAAATTTGAACTCTTCAAGGACTTGGGAAGTCATACAGACTTCATCAAAAATCTCCTCGAGAAGGTAAAGCTTTTCAACCTTGGCAAAGTTTGAAAGCACCGTGTTATCCACTAAAACCACTTTACAGCCTCCACCTCAGCGATAACATCTTCTTTACTGAGTTTCCTTATCGGTATACCTTTCGCTTTGAACTCCTCGACTAACTCATCTCTCGTAACTTCAAGAAGTTCTGCTGCCTTCGAGATACTTATAACACCGTCAACATATGCTGAGATTACTATCTCTTTGAATAACCCTCTATCCTTTTTCAGATATTCAATAAATTTTTCCAACCTCTTCGGGTGTACACTGACTATTTTTTCGAGTTCTCTGACAATCCAGAGTTCGTTCATATGTTACTTTCTGTATGTTCTCTTCTTAATAATTTTCTCTTGAACTACTTTTTGGATTTGGTTATCTATCAGTCACACAGTTGATTATAAACCTTGAATAACATCTATAAGATTTATAAAATTATCTTTTCTACTAACTTTAGACTTCATCCTGATCTGCAGAACCTTCCATCACTTTCTCCAGAGCACATAAATTATATGAGCTATATCGAGAAGTATCATAGACACCACTCCTGCAACCAGAGGCTTCATGGACTCAAACAGAGATTTGTCTTGGCTCACAAGAAGAACAGGACCACTGAGAAAGCTGAGGTAATAAACAGCCACATAGGTGAGCAAAAGCACAATCAGTCCAAGTATAATCGCCACATCATCAGCAATGATTTTGTCAATGAGCATCGATAACCGTTTACTGGAATAGTGCATGACAATGAAAGATGGTGTGAGCCAGATCCAGAGAGCTACCAAGCTTCTGATTATGTACAGGGTAGAGCGACCGGAGGATAAGCTGCCGTAGATTGTTATTAAAGAAAACTCTCTAACTTCGTTATGCTGGGCTGTATTTTCGCTGTAATTGCCATCACACTCATTTGACCGATCCAACCTGATATCCCCTCATAATACATAACCTGAAACTTTAAGCAAAACCAATATTCCACCTACAGACAAGGCGAGAAGTAAAGCTACACCAGCAAGCTTAATTAAATCTCTAAGGCTGAGATCTGCCCTTTTCTCGAAACGAACCAGCCTGAGCAAAATCGGTGTGACTATCGCTGCAAAGATTATCAGTAAAGAGAAAGTGGCGAGTTTTATCAGATTCTCGAGTTTAACTCCCATTAGCAGATTAACGGCAATCAAAATACCAAATATTGGCAGGAGAATTAAATAAAGCCAGAAATATCTACCTTTTTGCATACCAGATTTTATTCTATCTTCGAAGAGCAATGAGAGGAATAGAGTTGAAAAAAGGATCAGAGTGGTGCTTAAAATTCCAGAAATGACTTCTGCTGTACTTTTGCCAGATACAATGGAGAGTAAGAATAAAATCAAAATTAATCCGATTGTTATTTTAAAGCCTTTTCTTAGATTTTGTTTCACGGTTTCACCTTCCTGTATATTGATTTGCGGGTATTGCTGTCTGAAAATGCATTTAAATGGAAGCCCTTAACCACCTGTTCAGGTTATCTGCGCCTTTCATCTTCAACACCGTTCTGTCTTTTCCACCAGACATAAATTATGTCAGCAATTCCAACGAGTATCACGCCACCACTGACAAAAAACAAGGGCATCATATACTCAAAGAGAGATTCGCCCCGCTTCACCAGAAAAACCGGGCCGATGGTGAGGCTAAGGTAATAAGCAACTGCATCGGTAAGCAAGAGCATCAGCAATCCCAGTATCACCGAAATGTCTTCAGCGATTTTTCTGTCAATGCGTGTTGAGAGCCACTTATTTGAATAATGTATTACGATGAAGGAGGGAGTAAGCCAGACCCCGAGAACAACCAGAATGCTCTTGATTATGTACTCAGTGGATGACCCTGAAGATAATCCGTCGTAGATTATTATTAGAGATAGAAGTAAATAGACAAATAAAAGATATACACTTTTTAGTTTACTCATGTAACCCCCTTGGTCCTCTATACGTTCGGA
>JALUWC010000153.1 GCA_027019885.1 Geoglobus sp. | reverse complement strand
CGGTTTGTTTCAGTGCCTCTATCATTTCATTCCTCCATTCTTCTGCATCCTTGCAGTTTGCCCGTCATAATTAACGTTACTGCAACTTTACCGCACTTTACCGCAACCTGAGTGTAACTGACTGTAGCCTGACGCACCTGATACCAACAAAAAAGGTTATAAAAAATAAAACCTTTCGCTCAACCATGAGTGAAATCATGGAAATGCTGGTGAGAAGGGGCTATTTGTGGCAGTCCTTCGAGATATACGGTGGAATGGCAGGTTTCATCGATTACGGTCCTCTTGGTAACGGATTGCGCAGGAATCTTGAGGAGCTATGGAGAGACTATTTCGTCATAAATGAGCGGGCAGTCGAGATTGATACTCCCACAATAGGTATTGAGGAGGTCTTCATCGCCTCAGGCCATGCCACAAGCTTCACGGATGTTGCCATAGAGTGCAAATCATGTGGTAGAATTTTCAGAGCTGATCATTTTATCGAGGAGAAGCTGGACATAGAGGTTGATCCCACCGTTGAGGCTGTGAAGGAAGTTATTCAGGAATACGATCTGAGATGTGAGTGTGAGGGCGAGTTCAAGGAGCCTGAGCACATCAACCTGATGTTTGAGACGAAGATCGGGCCAGGCAGGGGCAAGAAAGGTTATCTCCGCCCCGAAACGGCTCAGGGCATATTCATCCCCTTCAAGAGGCTGTCGGACTACTTCAGGGACAAGCTCCCCTTTGGCGTTACTCAGATAGGTAGAGCCTACAGAAACGAGATTAGCCCGAGACAGGGCGTTATAAGGCTGAGAGAGTTCAATCAAGCCGAGCTGGAGTACTTTGTTGATCCCAGAAATAAAACACACCCGAACTTCGATGAGGTTGCCGATGATGTGATAACACTGGTGGACAAGTTTGACAGGGAGCACAGGGTTACGCTTAGGGAGGCGGTTGAGAAGGGCATCATCGCCCATGAGCTTCTTGCGTATTTCGTTGGCAAAACCAGGCGCTTCCTGCTAAAGGCTGGGCTTCAGGACGACAAACTGAGATTCAGACAGCACAAGGATGATGAGCGAGCCCACTATGCCGTTGATTGCTGGGATGCTGAAGCGTTAACAAGCTACGGCTGGGTTGAAATAGTCGGTATTGCGGACAGGAGCGACTACGACCTGAGCAGGCATACCCAGTTCAGCGGAGAAGACCTCAGCGTTTTCATACCCTACAAAGAGCCCATAAAGGTGAAGAAGAGGAAGGTAATTCCTTCCATGGAGAAACTGGGCCCAATATTCAAAGACAAGGCCAAGAAGATTGCGGAGATGCTCGAAAAACTGGAGGATGCCGGAGATTACGTTGAACTTGAGATTGATGGGGAGAAGGTGAAGGTTTCAAGTGAGTACTACGAGGTCAAAGAGGTTGAGGAGGAGGTGCACGGCGAGAAGATCATCCCCCACGTCATCGAGCCATCCTTTGGCCTTGATCGAATTACGTATTCCATTCTGGAGCACGCCTACGATAAAGATGTGGTTGATGGCGAGGAAAGAAGGGTGCTGAGACTCAAGAGATGGATGGCTCCGGTGCAGGTAGCTGTCCTACCGCTGCTTTCAAGAGAGGAATTCGAAAAAGTTGCCTTTGAGATAACCGATGAGCTGAAAAAGGCAGGAATTTTCACCGAATACGACGATTCCGGGAGCATAGGCAGAAGGTACAGGAGATACGACGAGATTGGCACACCATTCTGCGTAACCATCGACCACCAGACCCTTGAAGACGGAAGCGTTACCATCAGAGACAGGGATACCACCAAGCAGATCAGGGTGAAAAGGGAAGAACTGATCCCTACCCTTAAGGAGCTGCTCAGCTCTGAGAGGGACATTGAGGAGTTCGGAGAGGTATTCAGGTCAGATTCTTCTTAGATTCTTCTTAATTTCTAAAATTTTTCAAAGTTTTTTGATATAATCTAACTGGATATATTTTCGATTCGGACACTTCTCTGGAAAAATTATATTACTGCTGAAGTGAAAAATATAGTGCTGGATATGTGGGCAAGGGTGTTTTGTGAGGTTCACAAGTACATGAAGAGATTCGACATTGAATGCTGGTACTGTAAGGAGAACGTGATTAACGGGGGTATTTGTAACCCGTTTATTAGGGAAAGAGAGTGAGAGAAAGGTGAGAGAAAGGTATTAAAGAGAAAAGTATTTAACAGAAAATCAGGAAATTCTCCGGTTTTTAGCCACAAAATTCTTTATTTTTTCTCCCTCTCCCCTCCCGCAACCTATGAAAAAATTTCGCCACTTGAGTATGACATATCCTCGGATACCCTCAATTTCGATATCCTCTCCCCTCATCCACAGCTCAGCCTCTTCATCACTCAATTCCACAACATTTTTAGTCGCCAGCCCTCCTGCAAGGGCTGCGCCATCGATGGACAACCTGAAACCACCCCTTTCAAGGGTGCCGAAGTATATGCCCCGGTGGTGGCTCCCTTCAAAATTGCAGGTGAAGGCGTAAAACCTGCCCTTTCCTCTCTCTTCCAGCCTGAAGGGTAATTCTTTGATGCCAAACTGTTCTGTGAGCAGTTTTAGGACTTCCTTCACCCTTTCTGTTTTAGAACCCATTGCCCTCGCCCTCATCCTTCACCACCTTAGCAACGAAGAATGCTTCGCTGTCGTTGTCCTGAGGGTGGATTCTCAGGCATTTTCTGACCTCTTTGTCATATCTCTTTCCTCTCCACTCAAGCAGCGGTCTGGTTGAGCGCAGCGGCGCGTCGATTTCTTCAAGTCTGGCGTTTGTGTTTGATAGGAGGTAATCTATGACTTCCTCGTTCTCCTCTGGTTCAAGAGTGCAGGTAGAGTAAACCAGAACCCCGCCCGGTTTCAGGGCGGTGTAAGCAGCCATAATGAGGCCTTTCTGTAGTCTGGAAAGGCTGTAAACCTCCCTTTCATTCCAGATCTTCAGGTACTTGAAGTTCTTCCTGATCATCCCCACGTTGCTGCACGGAGCGTCCAGCAGGACG
>JALUWC010000152.1 GCA_027019885.1 Geoglobus sp. | reverse complement strand
CGCTTGAGAAGCTCAGGGAGTGGATGCGCGATGAGGATGAAGTGGTGAGGTGGAACGTCGCCTCCTGCCTTGGAGGCTGGTACGGCGTCAACCACCCGGAGGAGGCGCTGCAGCTTCTGGAAATTCTTGCACGCGATGAAAGGCGCTTTGTGTGGCGCGCCGCCGCAGCCTCGCTGGTGAAGCTTCTGCGCAGGCATCCGGAGCTCAGGCGGGAGGTGCTCTCCTGGCAGGGTTGCGAGCGAGCTAAGGAGGTTGTGCGCAGGTATGTAAACCTCGAGGAGAGATGAGGGACATAATCGCGGTGCGCACCTCCGCTGCACCTGAGGCGGTGTGGGAGGTGCTCACCTCTCTGGAGAAGATTAAGGTATGGGAGCCCTCGCACGGGCTGCCCTTCGTAAAGCATGAGTGGTCTCAGGACGAGGGCAAGGTTAAAGCTGGCACTATCTTAAAGGTGAAAGCAGTGCCGTGGACCTTTGCTGCGAGGTGCGTTGAGGTGGAGAAGTACCGCGTGGTATGGGAGTTCACCGGGGGTCCATTGTTGGGTAAAGAGGCCTGGCTAACCAGAGCCGAAACCGCCGGGAGCAGCATAATCAAGCTGCTGGAGTATGAGGTTCCCAAGCTGAGAGACAGGCTGCTCTGGCTGCTGCTGGGGCGGAGGATTCACAGCTGGGCGAGCAGAAGGCAACTTATGTGCGTTAAAAGGCTGGCGGAGGGTGAGGATGAAACGCAATATGGCAGCGGACCTGAAGGAAATGTTCAGCAGTAGATTCAAAGGCAGGATTCCGGAGTTCTACCAAGTTTATCTGCAGACGCCTCGCATGCTGGAGAGGTTCTCAGTCTTCAGAGATGCGGTGATGAAGGATGGCGAACTTTCACCCCTGCTCAAGGAGAAAATAGCCCTTCTCGTTTCTGTGCTCAACCGGTGCGAAGCCTGCAGCATAACTCATAGAAAGCATCTGAACGAGCTTGGATGCTCTGCTCTGGAAATAGAGGCTGTTGAGAGGCTTGAGCCTGGCAGGCTGGATGCGAGGGAAGCAGCAGCCCTTAAAGCTGCCTTTGAGGCCGTGCAGAATAAAAGGATTTCAGAGACCACTCTCCAAGAGCTGCGGGAGAAATTTAAGGAAAAGGAGATTATAGAGATAGTCTCGGTTGTGTCGCTGTACATGTTCCTGAACACTTTCAACAATGCACTTGGGCTGAGATATTGAAGTTGTGCAGATATAAAATTAGAAGCACCAAATTTCCAATTTTGGTTCTCCAGATTATATACAAGACAAAAAACTTGGGAAAGGAGGTTATAAAGAGAGAGGCTGTAGTATTAAGTGTATATTGTTCATGAAGATGTTCACCAATTGGCTTAGACCTGAATATCGATAAAAGTTAGAAAATCTACCAAAGCCTTTATATAATACCCATAACAAAATGGGAATAAGAATATATATCCAAGGACGTTGAAGGGAAGGTGGACATGCAAATAGGACTAAAAAAACGACCGATAATAGACAAATTGCCAATAAGCACATTTCTATTGCATAGAGAAAGATATAAATTTGACAATGAATACCAACGAGAGCCTGGTATTTGGTCTAGGTCTGATGAACAATATTTAATAGATACTATCCTTAGATGGTTTGCGATTCCACCTATTTTTATCCATGAAAAAAATGAAGGTGAATTTATTGTAGATGGTCAACAGCGGCTTAACACAATCTGGAAATTTAGAGATGATAAATTACCACTCAGCCTAAAATATTCAGAAGATATAATAAACGATGAGAAAAACAAAGAGAAAAATGATGGACAACCAGCTTATTATTATAGCGAACTTCATAAAGATTGGCAGGATAGATTTGATAGCTATCCAGTGCCTATTATAATATTAAGTGATTATAATGACGAAGAAATAAGGGATTTATTTAGAAGATTGCAACATGGTAAACCACTTATCCCAGGCGAAATACTAAATGCTTATCCAGGATATATTGTAGTTGCAATGAGAGATTTGGCTAAACATAGATTCTTTAAAGATATCATAGCAATTAAAGACAAACGATATAAGCATTACTATCTTGCTGCTCAATTTATGTATTTGGAAAGTGAAGGAATTAAAGATATTAGCCCTAGGAATATATACGACTTCTTTGAAAAAAATAAAAATCTGAATTCAAGTTCTAAGGTGTTTTTGAGGGTTACTAGAGTTTTGAACTGTCTTACTGATGTTTTTCAAGAGCGAACGCCAGAACTTAGAAAACCAGCGTGGATAATAACATTATATCTTTTGGTTGCACATTTATTGGATAATTATTCTATGGATAATCAAAAAACAAATTTAAAAAATTTCTTCATTGACTTTTATCAGTCTGTTATAAATTCATCCATAAGTGGTGATCAAGAACTAATAAATTTCAATTTCGCAATTAGTAGAGGCACCACAAGTCAAGCAAACATAAAATTAAGATATGATATCATTCTCAAGAGGTTTTTAAATAAATATGACCCAATGAGATTGGATGAAAATAGACTTTTTAATCAAGATCAAAAAATAGCTATATTTAGAAGAGATGGTGAGAAATGCCAAATATGTGGCAAAAAGTTGATTTTTTGGGATCCTAACACACATTTTCATCACAAGGATAGATATATAGATGGAGGAAAAACAGAAATTGAGAATGGATCATTAGTGTGTAGAGATTGTCATTTAAATAAAATTCATGGTGGTAAATGAATGGGTGCTGTCAACTTAAGGTATAAATGAGTGGTGGAGGCGTCCATAGATTGGTGATAAAAATGCTAGAGGTAGCATTCCAGCGCCAGAGGACGCCTCCGATGGTAGTATTGTATGCCACCTATTTGTACCTTGCGGGCTTTGCGTTGATGCTGTTCAAGTTTCAGGTGGACCTACCGCTGGATGCAGAATCTTTAAAAGCTCAGGCACATCCCACCATGCCTGGAGGGTTTCAGGCTTTGCATTGCACGTGGCTGCGGAACATGCAGAAGCGGAAG
>JALUWC010000151.1 GCA_027019885.1 Geoglobus sp. | reverse complement strand
GGCAGATATTTTCTGAAGCAGATCCACCAAGATGTCGTAGAAAACCTCTGGCGTCAGCTTCTCCCCACCCACAGGTCTAGTGCCGGTAGCGATGTACCTGCCGTAGGAGTCGGTCATGGCAGAGTAAGCAGTAACTGAGGCTTTGATTTTAGATCTCCTAGAAACATCGTGGTAGGCATAGCAGGAGGAGCCAGGTTTTATCCTAGGAATATGGCTGTCTGCAGCTTCATTCAAAACCCAGAGCGCTGAGCCTGTGCCCCCCAGCTTCACGTAGCACTGAGCCGCTATGTTTACTGCTATAGGATATTTTCGCTCTTCGTTGAGAAGGTCTTCCACCGTTTTAATGGAAATCGCTTGAGTGGGAATAGGGCTAGAGCCGAAGAACCTCTCAAATAGCTTCTCCCTCGCTTTGTAGTAGACTTCAGTAGAATGCATCTCGGGTAAAATCACCAGTGTCAGGAACCTCTCTCTCAGAAGGTCCCACTCTGAGCGTAGTCGAGTTATTGTGGAAGTGTAATCAATGACGCTATCTCCACCAGTGCTAATTAAGCCTCCATCACCAATGTTAGTGTAGATCTGAAGTCTTCCTAGCCCTAAGTCTGAATATGCTCCTTCTATATTGCGGAGCGCCTGCTGGATATCTTTTGCATCCTCTCCCGGATAGAGCACGATGTATCTTCCGTCGATTTTCCCGGCATATGGTCCGTATTTCTTGAGGGAGCTGTGTAGGTTACGTATAGTGCTGGTATTATATCCACCAACAATTACTTGTAGCTTAGATTGAGGCAAGAACGAATGCTCCGCATAACCCATGTCTCTCACAGAAGTTGGCCCTTGGAGCACAAACCTTTGCCCAGCAAAATGCACCTCAGGGATATAATTTTTTATGAAATCAATTGCCTCCTTTACCCTAATGTTAGGAGGCTTTTTTAGATAACTGGGCAGTGATGTGCCCATTTGGAATTCGCTGAAGACGCAGGATGAAGGATAAGGCAGTGTCTTTTCATAATCAGGTATATACACATCAAGCATCTCTTCGTCAGGCTTCACAAATATACCGTACCTTTGGTTCCAGTACTCGGTTGCCTTCACACTTCTATTACCAAAAGGTATATCCATTTCACCCGTTCTGTATCCGGTTTTCCCTTGTAAGATACCCCCCTTCCAGTGAGGTAACACTCTGACCTTAACATCTGATTCCTCACCAGCTTTCTCTGCCTTATCTATCAGCTCAGGCTTAAGTGGAATCATGATTCTTGTTCTTGAGTCAATATAAAGCGAGGGATAGCCGTTTATCACTCTTGATTGAACTCTAAATGACCTTTTATAGACAGTGCTTCCGTCCCTTATATCCTCACCTAAGACATACCTGTCTCCGACTTTCAAAAAGCCTTTTTTAGCTAAGTGCAACCTCACTCTGTTCTGCCAAGCAGAATTCAGCATTTCTTCATTTATTTCATTCGTCTCAATAATTCTAGGATGCAGATTAGAGTATCCAGCTAATGCTCTCCATGCCTCTTGGGCGTTCACTCTAATAATTGCGACATCAAAGCTGTTTGATAGCTCCTTAGAAGCCACACATGCATCTAAGCCTTTCCGACACAAGGTCCGAATTATAGACTGGAGGACCGCCCTCCTGTTGGATTTGTTATTTACTTGTAGAGCCTCAAGCCTAACGTAGACCCCTTTGACAGGTGTCTTAAGCTTCTCTGTGGCTCTGAATACATTAAGATACTTCATCTCTCCAATCCTCAATGAATTTTTCTGATAGTCAAAACTTTTATTTAACTGAATGTTAACGAGTGACAGAATTTTGAAATATAGTATTTGATTGTAAAATTTATTTTTTACCATAAAATTTTTATATGACTGTCGATAAACACAGAGCATGGAAGTAGTACATATAATCCCGGTTGGCTTCGAAAAGAGGAAGCTTATCGATAGCTTGAAGAGATACCCCTTCCAGAAAGTGTACCTTCTGCTCGGTAAAAATGAACATCTACCAGGAGAGGTGAAGGCGAGGAAAACTGCAAAATTAATGAAAAACGATTTAAAGGCAATAGCAAAGGTCTATGAGGTCTATGTGGATAAGGAGGACGTGTTTGACGCCACAAAGGAGCTTATCAAGCTGATTAAAAAGGAGATGGCGGAGGGCAACAGGGTTTTGGTTAACGTTTCCGGCTCTACCAGAACGCTTGGCATAGCATGCTATCTTGCGGCTTCATTGACAGGTGCTGAGGTTTACAGCGGAATATCGAAGTATGACGAAAAAGAGAAAGTAAAAGGTGTGGAGAGGATAATAGAGATTCCCACCTTTCCCATTAAGAGAATATCAAAAGAAAAGGAGGAGATACTCAACATCCTATACAAGATAAATGGTGAAGTGGAATCCCTTGAGGATATTATAGCGGTAATTAAGCCAGAATTAAAGCCAGGTAGTAAGAAGTTCAAGACAGAGCGCTCAAGGGTAAGTTACTTAGTAAATGCTCTGAAGGAAGATGGATTCGTGGAGACGGAGAAGTCCGGGAAGACTCTAAAGGTGCGGCTCACAGCACCAGGTGAGATTTATGTTCTTGGTAAGATTTCTTCCGGAGAGGTTTCTTAAGGGGAGGTAAAATGATCAAGCCGGGATGGCGAAGGTTTGAAGAGAAGGCTAAACGTTCAAGCGTATTCAGGGGATATAAGGTGGAAACCCAAAAATATTCACGTTCAGCTGGCAAGCGCCCCGACTAAACGAATCGTTGCGGATGCTAAGTATGTAAAAGAAGACCTGTCCAAATAACATTGCCTCACCTCAGGTGGTTGTAGTAGAGCATAAAGGTATAGGCGAAGAAGTTAGCCTGCTTCAGGGCAGCTTCCCACCACAGCTTTTCATTCTCCTTCTTTAGGCTATTTCTGAAGTTTATGTTAAAGTTATTGAAGAATACTCTACTTCTCTGCTTGTAAGAAGAGAATACACCTTCCACTTTGCTTCTTTTCCCAAAGCTCTCATGCCTGTAGTTTACTCCAAGCCTCT
>JALUWC010000150.1 GCA_027019885.1 Geoglobus sp. | reverse complement strand
CTTTTATCCTCCTGTTTCCAAGTTCAACGTAATTTTTGTTTATTTCGTAGTCAATACAATGTCTTCCCGCTTTTATTGCAGCAATTGCCGTCTGTCCACTTCCCATGAATGGGTCGAGAACAACTTCGCCTTTGAACGTGTAAAGCTGGATACACCTGCAGGGGCAAATTCAACCGGAAAATGTGCGGGATGTCCGATCTTTCTCGATGAAAGTGCCGGAAAATTTCAGACATTCTTGGCAAGCTCCAGAAACTCGTCTCTCGATATGATGCTCTCTCTTTTCCCCAGAGTTCAGCAGTGTCTACACTCTGTAACCCCTCTTAATTCCTCAATCTATTGATAAATAGTTTTGGATGTAAGCTCAATTCTTATGTATCACAGAGAGTAAAAAGCGGTCTGGTGATTTTATTTCGCTCTGCTTTTGAAGTACCCGCACTTCTTGAACCTCAGTTCTCCTTTTCTGAAGTCGTCAACCCATCTTGGAAAAACCCTCGAGATTCTTGCCTCAAACCATTTGCATCTGTAGCAGCCATCGAATTCGTAAAACTTACATTCAGCACATCCCATAAATCAAGTAAATTTGATAAAATATAAAGTTTTCTGAATTTAATGAAGGGGCTGTACTGTCTGCACAATTGTTCATCCGAACCGACCTTTATTTTGAGAAATACGAATGGGAATGTTATGGTAAAAATTTTGGAGCAGCAATCAGTCTTTCCCTAAACTGATTGGTAAATGAGACTGGGGGGAGAATGGCAATTCGATCTGATTGAAGCTTTTGTTAGATAACAAAGTGCTGTTGAATCTCAGGGATTTTGAGTTGAGATATGTCCTCTAAAAGTCTGGTATGGGTTTTTCACAAAAAAGTTCTGCTGTTTGCATGAGGCGGATGGGATGAATAAACGCAAGCATCAATTTCAGGTCAAAATGTGAATTGGTTTTATTTTTTCCGAGGGATTTCCAGACTCCATATTAGTTTTTCAGGTTTTATAACGCATGTCTGTGAAAAAGAGAAATGGAGGGAATGCAATCGACACATCAACGGTAAATCCAAGTGAGGTGGTGATAACAACCAAGCACGGCAAGATGACTCTGGATCAGCTCGCAGAGATTCAGCCGGGTCTTGGGACTGTTATGGTAGAATATGGCAAGAGGTTCTACAGGATGAAGGTTGCAGCTGAGGAGGGCAACTGGGACCTTGCAAACTATCAGTTGAAAGAAGCGAGAGAAATTCAGGAGGTTGGAGAGACAACAAGACCGGCCAATGCTGAAAAGTTAAAGAACTTCGAGAACAATTACCTTGATCCAATCGAGAAGGCAATAGAGGCAAAGGACTGGAATGCATTTGAGAAAGCCTACAATGATGCCATAGCGGGATGCAATGGATGCCACGCTGCAACAGGTCATGCTTACATCAAATATGAGCTGCCATCCACCCCACCAGATCTTCCAGCGGTTGGGCCAACTCAGTAAATAGCTTTATAATTTTCTCCTTTTTAATTTTCAGCTTGACAATTCTCGTCTTAGGGTTTTATCTCAGTCCGACAAGCTCTTCTAAAGCTCTCTTCTGATCTTCAGCTTTCACAACTCCGCTTGCCAGCAAAACACCGTCAGCTCCAAGATCAATGGCTGAAACAACATCTTCATATGTGGTTATACCCGCCCCACAGAGAACCTTTACATCCGGATTGATGTCCTTCGCAGCCCTGACAGAGTTCTCAACAATCTCAGGCTCAGCCTTGCTTACAGGAATTCCGCTGCCTATAAGCTCAGGAGGCTCAATTGCAACGTAGTCTGGTTTTAAAGATGCTGCTGCCTTTGTTGTTGCCACGTTGTTTGTGCACACAACAGATGTCAGCTCCAGTTCCCCGAACTTCGAAACGAGAAACTCTATGTCTGCAAGCCTCAGTCTTCTCTCGCTGTGATTTATCAGGCTGCCCTTCACACCCTTTTCCTTCAGCATTTCAGGGGTTATTCTGGCTGTGTGGCTTCCATAGCCAACAGCATCAGCGTGCTGGGCAAACACGTCTATTTCAACATTTCTGATCACATCTGAAAGATCGACAAATGGAGGGCAGACCGCCATGTAGAAATCAACCTTCTTCGAAACTTCCTCCACAGCCTTTGAAAGGGAAACAGCTTTCTCCCCGCTCCCTTCCCCATAAGCCTTGAAATTTATTATAACCGCCTTCATACAACCACCTCAAAAGTCAGTCATAATTCTAAACTGATCGGTATCCGGTTTCATCCCGGCCAGAAACCTTCTTGCAGCTCCTTCAATATCCCTTGCCCTTGTAATTGCTCTCCCTACAACAAGTATGTCCGCTCCGTAGCTTATAGCTTCTTCAATGTTCTCAGGTCTTAGTCCTCCAGCAACTGCAACAAGCACATCATGCCTGTCCTTTATCGTTCTGGCAAACTTCCATGGAGGCTCTTCATGCTCAGAGTCTATTGCTCTGTGCAGTTCAACAACATCGGGTCTTATGCCTTCATCAAAAACCCTGTCAAGCCTTTCAGCGGGTTTTTCGACATTCAGCATGTCAACTATGCAGTAAAGGCCCAGTTTCTGGGCTTCGTTGGCCGCTCTTCTTATCGTGCTTATGGGTGCAAGGCCAGAAATAACAACCGCATTGGCTGTTGCATCTGCTGCCATCCGTGCCTCAAGATTTCCTGTATCGAGGGTTTTTAGATCAAGAACGAAAAACGCATCTGGTTTTTCTTCCCTAAGCCTTAGGATCGCCTCTGCTCCATACCTCTTTGCAAGGGGTGTTCCAACCTCAAATATTATGTGGTCGCTGTCGGGTATGTACTTCAGAACTCTGATCACCTCATTCAGATCTGGAATGTCAATTGCTATCTGCAGATATGGAGGATCCCACAGTTTTGTGAGTTTTCTTCCAGCAAACGGGTGGAAGCTTCTATCTTTCTCAAACATAACCCTCTCAACATCAGGAAAGCTCTCCATTGCCCTTCTTATTGCCAGCTTTGTTGCGCTGTAGTTATAGTAGAACACTTTTTCCTTGTTTTTGGCCTTTGGATGGATGAAGACGCTCACGATCACAACATAGTCCTCTGCCTTATCTTTTGGGATTACCCCGTCCTCAACAGCATCGGCAATTGCCTTTGCAACCGCCATCTGGGCTGGCCCGAATATGAGCTCTGCCTGAAACATCTCCCTTACAGTTACCTTGGGGATTATCACAGCGGGAGGCTTTGTTATCAGATTTGGCCTTAGAACCGCAAGCAAAGGAGTGTGTCCTGCTGAAAGCTGGGACAACGCATTTGCAAATGCAGCACCAACAGGACTGTCTTTCGTTCCTATCATGAGATCGATGTGAGCAACTTCATTTCCAGTCCCGACCAATGCTTCTCCAATTTTGTATTCCATCCCAAACACCTCAGCTTAAAATTCAAAAACCTCCTCATAGAATCTTTTAACCATTTTTGAGTCTGAGAGCATCTCCTTTTCTTTTAGAATCTCCCTTTCAAGTTTCTTGAGGGTCGCATGGACTGCAAACTCAACTCCCCATCCCTCGCCTGTTGCAAAGAAAGTTCCTCTGTCTGATGTCAGTTTTATTCTGACATGGATGAGTGGAAAGCTTCTGAACCTCTCCTTGTGCTGTTTTATGTAAAGAAATACCACAGCATCCTCTATGAAGTTTCTGAATTTTCTCATGAATTTCTCCACATCATTTCTGAGCTCACCCATGTCGAACTCTCCTTCCTCCACATTCCTCACGATAACCTCTATCCTCAGCTCACCTGGAGGTATTATTTTGGCAAGATATCTCTCCAGAATGTCCTTCTTTGTAACGATCCCCTCTGGAACTCTGCTATGATCGGCAACAACCACTCCAGATATTCTGTGCTCAACCATCTGTTCTATCACATCTGAGATCCTTTCACTCTTCTCACAGCTCACGACAGGATAGCTCATTATGCTTTCAACCATAATCGCCAGTGTCTTCTCCTTCTCGCCCTTGCTATCACCCATCCTCGCTCTTTTCCTTGGAGCAAGTATCCTGTCAACAATGTCCTTGCCTGTTATAACACCAATAGCTCTGTGTTTATCATCAACAACAACAAGTCTGTCAACTCCATGGGTTCTCATGAGCGACAAAGCTCTTCCAGCAGTTGAATGGGCACTGATGGCTATGACATCAGGGTTCATAATCTCTTTTACCCTCAAATCACCAATCTCGTCCTTAATTGCAAGAATGAAGTCGTTTATGTAAATAACTCCATAGTCCCTATCCTTTCTCACAATGACGAAGGGGGTTGAATCCTCAATAAATCTCCTTGCAACCCTTTCTGGGGTTAAATCGGAAAAATCAAGTATTCCCGTTCTGATCGTGAAGTTCTTGACCTTTGTTTCATGAGGGTTGGTGAGGGCACTTCCTCTGACAAGATCTCTTTCCCTTATAACGCCGATAATCCTGTCATTCTCCTTTACAACAAGGGCACTTGCCCTTTCAGGGTCGAGTTTTTCAAGAAGGGGAAAGATCTTTGAAATTGTCTCATTACCATTTACAATCTCAAAATCGTACCTGATTATTTGCTCTAAGATATCTGTATCCACCCGATCACCTCCCACTCTTCTCTGAGTTTTATAGTTTAAAAAGGTATGCTTGGCTTTCAGTTGAATTGCTTTCCCTCCTAAGATCTTAGGGGAAATAAATATCAGATTCCTCAGTTAACACTGTTAAGGTGAGTGGTATGGAGGTTATAAATAAGTTCAGAGAGGATCACAGAATAGTCAGGGATGGTCTGATTGAGCTGGCTGGAGCTCTTGAGTCGAAAGATCTTGAGAAAGCATCAGAGGTTCTTGGAAAGCTCAACAAGCTCCTTGGCCCCCACTTCAGATTCGAAGAGGAGGCACTCTATCCAACGCTCAGAGTGTTTCTTGGCGAGTACATTGATCAGCTTCTCAACGAGCACGATGAGGCAATAAAAGCAGCCAAGGAAGTTGCAGATCTGATCTCAGGGGGAGCTATATCTGATGAAGATGCAAAGATTGCGGCTGGCAAAACAAGAGCGCTGCTCGTTCATGTATCAAACTGCGATGGTCTTGCAATTCTTGCAGAGAGGCTTGATGAAAAAGAGATTGAAGAGTTGTGGAGTAAATTCAGAAATCTCAGAGAGGAAGGAGTTCCGCTGCTTGAGTGGGCTGAAAAGATAAGGGTAAGAACATGAAAAACCTTTCAATTATTTTTCATTCTGGCATGTATGACAGGGTGAATCACGGTCTTTCAATCGCGTTGTCAGCAATGCTCATGGGAGGTAAGGCAAGGCTGTACTTCACCCACGGATCTCTTGTGTATCTAAAAAAGGGTGGGGATCGGAAAATCGACTCCTTGGATGGCGATGAAGGGTACAGGCAGAGGTATATGCGAAACATTGAGGAGGAGCACATTGAGAGAATTGACGAAATGATAAAGAACTGCAAGGAAATGGGTGCAGAAATTTACGTTTGCCCAGCTTCAATGTCGTTGCTTAACATTTCGAGGGATGAGCTGATTGAAGAGGTTGACAGGGTTATGGGGCTTGCAAGCTTTATTGCACAGTCTGAGGAAAGCGATCTTGTTTTCATCTGAGGTTCCGGTGCTACTCTTACCTAAACCGAAATGTTTTTTAAACAGATTGGGGATGGTTCAATGCTGCTGCGCGGGTAGTCTAGTGGTAGGACAACGGCTTTCCGAGCCGTTAGCCCGGGTTCAAATCCCGGCCCGCGCATTTCAGGCGTTTTTCCTTTCAGGGGGATAAGTATAGTATGACCCGGATTTCATTTTTTATTTGTTTTAATACTGTATTGGTAAAACGGGAGGCGTTTGGGGCTGATTCCTTGAGCCAGTTATATATCTTTATCCAGCCATAGAGTAATTCCTCTTTTACCTCCTCTCTCAGCCGTTTTTTTCCTGATTTGAGGCTTTTCACTTTTCACATGGTCGTCTATTGATGTCAAGGGGCATTCATCCCGTCCCATGTCCTGCCATTGTTGTTCCATGTATGTAAAGGGATGGTGACCAATTTTCACATGTGAATTTCAGGATGAAAGCTCAGAAGATTACTTTTTCCTCCTGTAATAAGCCTTAACTTTAATTCTTTTGCCATTAACAGTTCTGTAATGGGATTTTACATGAATCCGATCAACAACAATTTCAGGATTCTCTATACCCTCAAAAACTACCTCCTCTCCTACCTTCATGGATTCAATGGCTTCAAAGAACTCATCCATGTTTTTGAATCCTCCATATTTCTTGACCATCACTTTCATTTTAATTTCATTATGATGTTTGAGATGATTTAAGGTTTACTTATCCCAAGAAACCTCAAAGCATAACCACATTTTCAAAATGTTCAAAATGCTTATCCCCTGTCAGAATTTTGAGTCCTCTTTTACGGGCACTTGCGATTATGAGGGCATCAATCATCCCGAAATCCCTAACTCTTGACTTCATTTCAGCATGAATTCTCCCAGCCTCCACTCCAATTTCATCGTCAAGCTCCACAACAACACACCTGTTTAAAATAAACCCAACTCTTTCCTTACCACTACCGTCTACTCTCTGAGATTTGGAATATATTTCCGCCAGAATAACTGGAGAGGCGTACAGAATTGTATCACTTTCCACAATTTCCCTTACCTTTTCCCCTTTTTCCGTTCCCATGAAGTATTCCATCCATGCAAAGGAATCGAGCATCATAGCCTATCCTCGTGATCTCTCAAATCTGATAAATCAGACTGCTTCATTGTTCCAAACATGCTCTTTTTCTCCTTTACCAGAGCGTTATACAGGATTTCGTTTATTTTTTCAGACATCTTTTTCTTACCAGCCACCTTTTTCAGTGCCTGATACACGTCCTCCCTGAGATTTATTGTTGTTTTTACGAATGCCATATATGGTAATGTATTTGCTAAATTATTTATGTTTTTGGTTCGTACAATTTCACAATGGCACTGTCAAGAATAACTTTAAAAAATAAAAAACAAAAATACAAACCATGCAGTCTCCAATAGCTCAGATAATTGAAGAAATCAAAGCTAAAAAAGTCTTTCGGAGGAACAAAAAGAGAGTGGAACTAAAAATCCTCTCAGCTTTACTCTACTTCTACGGACTCTTTTTAAGGAAAGTAAGCAGGTTTCTGTCTTTATTCGAACAAATAAGCCACGAATCTATCAGAATCTACTACCACAGAATTAAACGAATTCTAAAACCTCCAGAAAGGAAGAGAAAAAGACTAATAGCAGTAGATGAAACCAAGTTGAAGCTAGAGAGCAGACAGATTTTCATCTGGAGTGCAGTAGATGTTGATACTAAGATGGCTATATGGACTTCTGAGGGGAGAGAGAGCTTTGAAGCTTGTGCTTTCCTTAAAGATGTGCTGAATTACTGCAAGAACAAACCGGAAGTTGTTGTTGACAGAGGATTCTGGTATAGATTGGCTTTAGAGAGGCTGGGATTGAATTATAAACATGAGACTTTTGGATGCAGAAATGCTGTAGAAGGATTCTTTTCTCTGCTGAAAGGAAGAACAAAGAGGTTCTGGAACAGGTTTCCCTTCAAGAGTTCTTTTGATTCTGTTCAGAGCTGGCTATAGAGCTTTGCGGGGTTGTATAATATGGGGGTGTTATTTTGACAGTCCCCCAAGTCCCGACTGCAACCCTGAATTTCTCTTTATGGTTTTTTATTTTATCCTTAATTGAATTTACAAATCGACGTAATCCTCTTCATTAATATCGGTAATAAGGCACTGATACGCTAATTCCGTTCCCCAGTCTTCGACCATTCTGTGGAGTTTTGCTACATCTGTTTTGATTGCTCCTACTATCTCATCTCTCTAGGTGAATATGATCTCCATGGCAGTGATCGGTTTGGGATCGAAGCAGTAAAGACTGCATTTTTCATGATTTTCTGAGTTTTTGTTTCTTAAGACCTCGGATGCATCCTCGCCGAACTCCACAATACACAGGTCAATTTGCTTATTTCTGTCCCACTTTTTGTCACTGTATTTTTGGATAATCTCGCTGTGAGATTCACATTTAGCTTTTTCAGGAATTTCCGGACTGTATTCTGGAACCAGCAGTGCAGAATCATTGCACTCTCCAAGAGAATTTCTGAGATGGTGGAACAGCAATGCCTGAATTCCGGACTCATTTCACAGCAGTGAATAGAGAGTATTGGTAAACTCGTTTCTCATCCTTACACTCCATACGAATTCCATCAGTTTCTGGTAAACATCCAAGTCCATGCCGGATTTTATACCAAGCTAAAAATTTATTGATCTCTCCACATCTCCAATCAATCTTCATTCATAACACCCCATCAACACCGCAAAATTAAATAAGGTTAAGTGCAACATTAAGTTCTGTGGAAGTAGAGGTAAATGAGATTGACGAACTTCTTGTAGAGTTGATTGAAAGGATATCCGGGGAGCTTGGAGTTGTCATTTATTCACTGGGAATCGAGGGAGAGTTCACGGACGAACAGCTTTCTCAGGAGCTTGGGGTTGAGATAAATGACATCAGAAGGGTTCTTTTCGCTCTTTATGAACTGGGTCTTGCAAACTACAGAAGGACGAGAGATGACGAGACCGGGTGGATGGAGTACTACTGGAGGATAAACTACGAAAAGGAAAAGGATGTTCTCAGGAAAGAGCTTGAGAAAACAAGAGAAAAGCTTAATGCGAAGCTTGAACTTGAAGATGGGAGCGTTTATTATATCTGCACCAATGGCTGCGTTAAAGTGAGATATGAGGAGGCAATGGAGTACGGTTTTCTCTGTCCAAGGTGCAGCGGAATGCTTGAATTTCTGGACAGTTCTGAGGCGATAAGGGAGATCAGGGAGGAAATTGGGAAGATAGAAGAGATGCTGAGAATGTTTAAGTGATATCCAGTTTTCTGAAAAGATTCCGTGCAGCAATCACTAAGGGATCCCAGACAGGTGATTTTGGAGGGTAGAATGGAAAATCGGTGAAGAAAAAGTCATAGACATCAGATTTCTTGTAAAGGAGCGCAGTTGATGCGTATATTCTCTTTGCAACTCCAGCACCAATTGCCTGAACTCCAAGAACTCTCCTGCTTTCAGAGTCAGCAACCATCTTGATTGTTATGTTTCCTCCTCCGGGAATGTAGCTTGCCCTGCTCCTTGATGTTATTGTTACTGAGACGGCATCAAATCCGTTTTTCAAAGCTTCCCTTTCACTTAATCCGACTTTTCCAATCTCCATGTCGTAGAAGGATGTTAGCTGACATCTCAGTGCGCCGGGAAACTGAATCTTGTTTCCTGCTATGTTTGATCCGGCCACATACCCCATCTTGTTTGCCGGAGCAGCAAGTGGAATCCAGTCCGGCTTTCCTGTGATTACGTTTCTTGTCTCGGCACAATCCCCAACTGCATAAACTCCATGAATGTTTGTTTCAAGATACTCATTCACCTTTATTGCTCCTGTTTTTCCAATCTTGGCTCCAAAATCTCTTGCAAGCTCCACATTTGGTTCAACTCCAACTGCAACGATGACAAGGTCAGCCTTGTATTCTTTTTTATCGGTAACAACCTTCTTTATCCTTTCATCTCCTTCAAGCTCAACGACCCTCTCATTTATTCTCAGATCAACCTTTCGAGACATGAATCTCATCAACACCTCGGCAATTTCCTGATCGTAGCTTGGAAGGGGATGGCTTCCCTGCTCTATCACAGTGATTTTCTTTCCTCTTGAAAGGGCATCGGCAATCTCAACACCGATGTATCCGCTACCAACCACCACAATTCTGCCGTACTTTCTTGCTCTCTCCCTTACAAGGGGTGCCTCTTCAATACTGCCAACACATACAACTCCCTCAATGTCCTTACACTCTATGTCCAGCCCCTTACCTCTCGCACCTGTGGCAAAAACCAGCCTGTCCCACTCGTATGTTTTTCTTTTTCCCCTCTCGACAACCTCAATCTCTCCGTCTCTAACCTCAACAACCTCTGAGTTTATGTGAACACTCACACCTCTCCTTTCCCTGAAATAATTTACATCGTAAGCGCAAAGATCATCCACGGACTCAACAATACCCGACAGATAGAAAGGAATTCCGCAAGGAGCGTGACTTACATAATTTGTTTTTTCAAAAACATCCACAACCCAGCGGGGTTTCAATCTTTTTATTCTCGACGCTGTTGCCATTCCTCCAGCGCCACCGCCTATTACTGCAACTCTAAGCCCTTCATCGGGAATCATCCCTTTGGCATGATCTACACTCCTTTATAAAACTAACGAAGACGTTACAATTCTTAGGAGGGCAAATTGATGTAAGTGAGTTTGTTACCTTTTCACACTCACTGAAGTTGTTATGCTATATCTCTTGATGTGTCAATCTGAACACCATCGCTGATATAGTATCTGAATGTCTCGTCTATGGGCTTCATTCTTCTCATCTTAGGAATTCCAAGCCTGTTTACCATCTTATCCCCACTTTTCTCAGAGTCTATATCGAAAACAACATCTGAAATGTTTATCACAATGTTTTCTATTTCCTTCGAATGACTCCCCTTAATCAAGTAACAGTATGAAACTCCATCAAGATTCTTTGTTGTGGCGTATATCTTGTTGACAAGCCACTCCTTCAATCCCATCGGAACATTCAGATTGAGAAAAAAAGACAGATTGTCAAATATTATTACGGGGCTTCTGATGTCTATTCTGGAAAGCTGACTGTCCACAAAATCAAAAATATCTCTGTCTCTGTACTGATCCTCGATTATAAACCCCCCGCTCTCTGAAAGATAATACTTGCTGAAGACATCAATAAACTCAACATTGCCCGGGTCTATTCCCAGACTCTCCATATCCTCAACTATGTACTTTGGAAGTCTGGATGTTGTGAAGTAAAAGGTAAAGCCTGCTGATGCAAACTGATAGAGGAAAACCTCCGGCATACTGACTGGATTTGCATAAACACAAACGGTTGAGCCTGAAGGAATCCCACCACCCAATCTTTTATCCAGGAGCAGTATTCCCGTGGAGATGTTCATACCTCTTCGACAGAATTATTGCATTAATTAGAATATAAATTAAACGGTGAATTTCTCAGATTTTGATTCCACATGGTGCCATTCTTGCTGAAAATTTCTGTCCTCTGAACTCTTCAAGAGCATCTTTACCTTTCACAGCAAAAACAGCCCTTCCAAGCATCACCATCGATGCCATACCTCCATCCGATTCAACGGCTTCAATCACATCCATGATTTCATCATCCATCAGTCCAGAATCAACTGCAAAGGACTTTGAACATGAAAACAGACTCTCAATGCTGGGTTTTTTCAAAAATTCTCTGAGATAATTCTCTCCTGCTCTCCTTACTTTCTCCCCTGTGATCTCATTTTCAAGAACGTCCCTTGTCGAAAGCTTGCCGAGCACCAGAAAATCGAACTCCTGTTGGAAGACGTATCTCCTGACTTCAGCAGTTGAAGGGTTTCCTGGCTTCAATCTTGCAATAACACCGCCATGGAATTGAGTCACAACATCTCCAAGCCCCGTTCTGCTTATAACTTCAGCCTTGTGAGCGAGATCGGCAATATCTGATAGGGAGAGACCCAGATTACACCTCAGATTGAGTTCAATCCCGCACGCCAGAGCTGATGCGCCGCTCACTCCAAAACCGCATGAAATTGGGAGTTCTGTTGAAAGCTCAATACCTCTTCCTCCAAGTTCCTCAATAACGATTTCAACGGGAGGTATGCTCACTCTCTCGCCATTGAGAAAAATCTCCTCTTTATCAATCCATTTTGCCTCAACACCTGCATCAATTGTAAACCCAACACCATAACTTCCTGACCTCTCAGGTTTTTCGTGAATGAATGGAGAAAAAATGGCTGTGACACTTCCAGAAACAAATGTCATAGGCAGTCTTCAACAAAAAGGGCAACTATTTTCTCTGCAACATCCTTTTTCAATCCTTCAACCCACAGTTCTCTTTCGGGGGTTATGAGGAGCACTCTCGTGTCGTCTGTACCCATCCCCTTTTCAAGGACATCATTTGCAACCATCATGTCTGCTCTATCCGTTTTCATTTTCTCAAGAGCGATTTTTTCAAGTTCCTCATCACTTACCCCTGTTTCAGCCTTGAAGGCTATGACCTTCCCGTCAAATACCTTCCTCACTTCTCTCAGTATTTTCGGTGCACAGGAAAGCTCTAAGGTGAGCTTTTTGGCAGTTTTTATCTTACTGTCCCTTTTTTCTGGCGCAAAATCAGCTGCTGCGGCGGAGGAAACAAAAACATCTGCATTGCCGACCTCATCGAGACTTGCTTTTAGCATATCCCTTACAGAAACGACTCTCACAACATTGAAATCAGGGAGATTGAACTCAGGAGGTTTTGATGTTATGAGTGTGACGTTGGCCCCCCTCCTCCAGAACTCAAGAGCCAGCTCATATCCCATCAAACCACTGCTCCTGTTTGTTATGTATCTTATCGGATCAATGAATTCCATTGTTGGGCCGGCGGTCACAACAACCTTTTTACCCTTCATGGTCAGTCTGTAGAGCTTTCTCTCAACCTGAAGACATATCTTCTCAATTTCAGCAAATTTAGCTTTGTTCTCTTCGTATCTCGGTTCTATGAACTCCACTCCACTCTCTTCAAGCTTTTTCATTGCAGCAGCTATGGCGGGATTGTTTATCATGCTCTCATGCATTGCGGGAGCTATCATCACAGGCTTCCCTGAACCGAGGGCTGTTGTTGCCATGGTTGTGACAGGAGTATCATCGATTCCAGCCGCGATCTTCGCAATTGTATTGGCTGTGGTGGGAGCGATTAGCAAAAGATCAGCCTCACCATCAACTCCGAGCAGCTCAACATGCTCTATTCTGCCTGTTATCTCTGTTATAACCCTATTGTCTGTTGCAAACTCCATCGCATAGGGATGAATGATCTTGCATGCGGCTTCACTCATAACAGCATGAACCTCTGCTCCTCTCCTCACAAGTTCCCTTGCCAGCTTGACAGCCTCAACAGCTGCAATGCTTCCAGTAATACCGAGAACTATCTTCTTTCCTGCTAACTTTCTGCTTTTTACTGCTCTTATTCGGGAGAGGTGCATGGAGTCACCCTTGCTGTTTTTGCAAAGCCTTTCTGATTCCGTTTATAAATGCTTCTGTCTCTCCTTTTTCCATAGCTCTTCTGAAGCGGGGCTTTTTTAACACTTCGTCAATCACTCTGAGTTTACGCTCCATCTCCCTGATGAGCTTTTCATCTGGTTTTTTAATCTCAATCTCCTCTTCTTCGGCAACTCCAATTCTCTCCTCTCTGAAGAGCTTCCTTTCTGGCTCTTCAGTCCTTCTCTTTTCCACAACTCTCTTCAGAGCTTCATGCCAGGAGTCTATCCATGGTTCCCAGGAAATGTTGTTCTTGGTGTAGTATTCCTCTCTTCTCACTCCAATGAGGTCATAAGGGCAGGAGTTCTCACAGGCTCCACAGTATATGCAGTGCTCTTCATTGAAATAGACTCTTGCCTCTTTCTCTCCA
>JALUWC010000149.1 GCA_027019885.1 Geoglobus sp. | reverse complement strand
GGAGAGTTTCTGAGGATATCCGGTGCCAGGAAATACTACTTCATAGGATACGATCCGCTCAAAACATTCAACCAAGGAATGTTGAAGGCTTTTGAAGACAGAACAAAAGCTGAGAAGATTGGAGAAGTCTATTACCTGAGCACAAGAGCAAGTCCGAATGATTATGCTGTGAAAGCAGAGAAAGTGGCAAAAGAAAGTGGCAGAAATACAGTTATAATTCTCGGTGATCCTGGCGCAACGGCGGTTCAGTTCGTCAAGGCATACAGAAAGTCTGGAGGAGAAGGACTCATTTATTCGGTTGGTGGAGTTCTTGCACTGCCGAAGGTATTGAAAGGAATAAAAGTTGATTACATTGCATTTCAGTCTGCGGGGCTTGAAAACACCGAAAAGACAGATTTAACGAAGGCATACTTTGAGGATTATAAAAAGAAATATGGGGAGGAGGCAAACAACTACGCAGGAATTCTGACATATGATTCTATTCTAATTGCAGCCCAAGCGTGGAAGGGAGATGTGGACTCAACAATCCAGAACCTTGAAAAGAATGAATTCAAGAGTGCTGCAGGAATTTATACGTTCGGAAAATCCCACCAGGCAAATTGGGGCAGCAAGATGCTCAGGGGAATCATTGCAGAGTACTTTGATGACAAAATAGTGGTTCTGTATCCGGATCAGTACAAAACATCAGATGTTGCATGGCCCTGAATTTTCTCATCTCCTTTTTTTCCATTGCATTGATGGCATTACTTGTTTCAGTGAACTTCAGAATCGGTAAGTTTCTCAATCTGTCCCTTGGCGGACTTTTCGCCGCAGGAGGATACATAGCCTATTTTACATCCAATCCGGTTATTGCTGTGCTTTCAGGACTTGCCTTTGGATTTCTGCTTTACATTGCAATTTCGGGAATTTGCAGGAGTGTCATCGAGGCAACAGTTCTCAGCCTTGGAGCGGGGATATTGATTGAACGGGGTCTTGAAATAGTCCACAGTAGCTCCTACTACTATTTCGTCAGTTTTGATTACACAAATTACCTGATTGTCTTAGGAGCTGTGTCATATCTTGCTGTATTCGCAGCTTACATCTCTCCTGCAGGCCTCAAAATCAAGTTCATTGAGAGCGACCACGAGCTTGCAGAAATGTATGGTGTCAACACAAAAGGGGTGTTCTCAGCAGCAACGTCCCTTACATCTGCATGTGCTGTTCTTGCAGGATTTTTCGTATCAGGGAGCC
Source organism: Geoglobus sp. (assembly GCA_027019885.1). GTDB lineage: Archaea > Halobacteriota > Archaeoglobi > Archaeoglobales > Archaeoglobaceae > Geoglobus. Next base: position 1,815 of record JALUWC010000149.1, on the reverse strand, counting down.
TCGCAATAAGTCCAACAACAGGATTTGGTTACCTCATCTCGGGAATAATAGTCTCAGCAATTTCAGCTCAGCTCAGACAGATTGGGGCTGTCCACTACGCAACACTTCTTGCAGTCTCCCTCGCAATTGCCGGACTTTTGGAGGTGTTATTTTGAAAAAAATTATTACTGAGACATCCCCGATAATCATCATATCAGCAGTTCTTTACACATCACCATATTCAAGCTGGCTGTTTGTTCTGATGACAATCTATGCTCTGCTCACAATTTCATGGCTTTTCATGAGAATGACCGGAAGGATAAGCATGGGACATTCATTTCTTCTTGGTTTTCCAGTTTTTCTTGCCTCTGCTGGATACAGTATTTCTCCAGATGTTTCAGCTCAGCTTTTCCTTGCCGGATGCTTCCTGAGTTTTACCATATTTTACATATTCTCTGAATTCACTGGAAGAACTGCATTCGTTTTCCTAACCTTGGTTTTCTCCATACTCATCTGGATCGTTTCACCAAAATTCGCATTTGAAATCAACGGATACATTCTTGGAGGGGAGGTTGGCTTTAACTTCCCCGTTATTCCTCAAAAAATGCTGCACATCATTGCTGGAGCTTCCCTTATATCACTGTTCGTTCTCCACAGAGTTGTGGAGAGCTCAAGAATCGGATACTTCATGAGAGCCATTGGAGATGATGAGACCGCATCGAAGGCAGTTGGAATTGATTTGAGAAAAACCAAAGCCCTCTCCGTTTTCCTTTCAGGAGTTTCTGCATGGAGTGCGGGACTTATATATGCCTTTGAGTTTGGACATGTGTCTCCCGAGATCTTCTCTATTGAATTCTCCGTCTTCCCATTCATAGCTTCACTCCTTGCATCCGGAAACCCTTTGTTCTCGGTTTTTTCTAGTTTTGCACTGGTTTACCTCTCAAAAGTGTTGAATTCATTCTACCCAGGACTCATGGGCATATTTTACAGCATTGTGCTTATACTCTCTCCAAAAATAGGAAGGTGGGCATATGTTAAAGGTAAGCGGCTTGATGAAAAGATTAGATAGCATTGTTCTGCTCAGGGACGTGAGCTTTGAGGTTGAAAAAGAGGAAGTTATGTGTCTGTATGGACCAAACGGGAGTGGTAAATCCACTCTTCTCCGAATAATTGCAGGACTTGACAGAGCTGATGAGGGGCATATCTTTTTCAGGGAGAGGGAAATAACAGGGCTGAAGTCATGGGAGGTTGTAGAGAATGGAATAGCATACGCATTTCAGATTCCAAGACCTTTCAAGAGCCTCTCATTCCATGAGAATCTTGCAATAGCGTGCATGAGATATATGAATATTAAAAATGCTTTCAAACGTGCAGAAAAAACAGCAGAAGAGTTTGAAGTGAGTTATTTGCTTGAAAGGAGGTCAGATACATTATCTCAGGGAGAGCTGAAGATTCTTGAAATTCTGAGAGCGTATCTGACAGGAGGTGAGCTTTTTCTTCTTGATGAGCCCTTTGCCAGTCTCGATGTGGATAATGCAAGATTTCTCAAGGAGAAACTCCACACTCTCAGGGAGAAAGGGTGCTCGATGATAATCACCTCTCACAGAAAGAAAATTCTTGAAGGGATTGCTGACAGATTTATCCTGCTGAAAGAGGGGAGAATGCATGCTGAAAACTGAAAACATAGGGGTGAAATTCAACGGCCTTGACGTGCTCAGGGGCGTCTCATTTGCCATTGATACTGGAAAGGTTGCCCTTGTTGTGGGTCCAAATGGGAGTGGTAAATCCACACTTTTCAGAGCGATAATGGGAATCATAAATTACACTGGAAGGGTA
>JALUWC010000148.1 GCA_027019885.1 Geoglobus sp. | reverse complement strand
CTCCTGTATGTCCACAATCTCTCTATCATTCCATATCGAAACTGTAACCTTCCAGCCAGCATTTCTGAGAACATCGGGCACTTTCTTGAGGGCTTCATAATCTATCTCGACATCTTCAATTCCATAGTCCTCTTTCAGGGCCGTGAGTATTCTTTCAAAGTCTCCAAGGTCATCTTTCAAATGTGGCTTCGATAGCTCGAGATAGTATTTCTTCACAGCAGGATTCACAGAAACTGAGAGCTCGACTCCCTCTTTCAGAATTATCTGCTCTCCACCCCTGCTCTCTTCAGGCACATAGACAACAACATCTCCGTAAAATTTTGTAACGCATGCAAGTCTGTAGTTCTTTCCCGCTTTTTTTCTATCAAGCAACCTCTTTTCATCGTCAGTGATCGGGGAGAGATTCTCCATTCCCTGCTCAATGACCACCTGACATTTCCCACACGTCAGTTTTCCACCGCAGATGGCTTCAATGTCAACGCCAACCTCTCTTGCAGCATCGAGTATTGTTGTGCCCTCTGAAAACTCTCCTCTTTTGCCTTCGGGCTGAAAAATTATTTTGTGCTTTGAGGCCATAGGATCACCGAAAGGCTATTCGCCCATGACCTCCCTCTTCAATCCCTTCACCATTTCTATTGCCTCTTTAACCGCATTTGTAGCATCTGGTGCCCATCCATCGGCTCCCCACTTCTCTGCAGACTCCTTCGAGACGGGGGCACCTCCAATAAGGATCTTTGCATTTGGATTCTTCTCTCTTATCATCTCTATAACCTTTGGAATTCCGAGCATCGTAGTGGTCATCATTGCTGATAAGGCAACGATGTCGGCATTTGTGTTGAGAGTTTCCTCGACAAACCTCTCAAGGGGGACATCTTTCCCCAGGTCGATAACCTCAAATCCTGCCACCTCAAACATCATCTTAACCAGATTCTTTCCGATATCATGGACATCTCCCTCAACAACTCCAATAACAACCTGTCCAGTCACCTTTATGTCCTCTTTCCTGACGTGGGGTTTCAGGATGTTGAGTCCAGCATACAGGGCATCAGCGCACATCAGGACCTCAGGAACAAAGTACTCGCCCTTATCAAAGAGCTCTCCAACCTCTTCCATTCCTGCAACAAGTCCGTTCATTATTGCATCAAGTGCATCCATTCCCACATCCAAAGCCTCCTGTGCTGCTTCACTTACCATGTCCTCATCAAACTCAACAACCCCGTTCTTTAACCTCTCAAGAATGTCCTTTCTCTTTTCCTCATCCACCATGTTACCACCTCACTCCAATTTCCCAAACTCCTCAACAGCCTTTACAAATGCTATCATGTTCTCGGGTGGAACAGCAGGCCATATATCGCAGCCCGGCCATACAGAATCAACACCGCCATCGATTGCATTCTTTACCGCACTTCTTATGTCATCAACACTTCCCTGGACGAGAGTTCCAAACGGATCTATATTTCCAAATATTATCGCATCATCTCCGAGCTTTTCCCTTGTTTTTGCAACATCATTCTTCTGCTCGACACTTATGGCTGTTGCACCGCTCTCCCACATCAGATCAACGATTATGTTTGTATCACCGCATATATGGAGAACTGCCGGCTCTTTCAATCCCGAAAAGACCTCCTTTAGATGAGGCAGGATCAGATTTCTGAACATCCTCGGACTCAGGACATCGGTTGGAGCTCCCATCTCTCTAACAGTTAGATAATCAATTCCAGCATCGAAGTACATGTTTCCAAGCTCCACAAGAAACTCTGCAAGAGCTGATAGGAGGGCATTTATTTCGTCAGGTTTCTTGAAAGACATTTTCAAAAGCTTCTCAAGATCCATTATCTGCCCTGCAAGGGTGTAAGGGCCAAGAATATAAGTTGCAACAGGTGCATCATCCCCAACTTTGTTTTGCATGATTTCTAAAGCCTTCAAAACAACAGGCACTCTTCCTCTTTCAGCTATCCCCTCTGGAATTGATAAGTCACTCGGTTCTTCTATCGCCTTCTTTTTCACTGTTGGGTAGACTATGTCTTCCTTTCCCTTATGGGTGTAAAAGTTCATCTCTGCTCCAAGCACCTCTGCTTCAATTCCGAGGTCGAATGGTGCAACAGCACATTCAAAGCCGTAAAGTTCATAGCTTGTGCATGCTGAGTTTGCCATCTTCTCTGCATCAAGGTGTATTTCATAAAAGGCGTAATCGTACTTTTTCAACCCCTCAACCGTCACGTTTCCCATCCCGCTAAAACAGGCCACTCTATCCGTCTTTTCTTTCGAAAAAATTTTCCTGATTCTCTCTTTCGAGTTCATGATATCCACCCAATTAATCATAGTAAAATTACCATATTTAAATTTTATCCAGTTAAACTGTATGTTATCCAAATATTGCTTAATTTTGTTGAATTTTTGTTCGACAAAGACCACCCGAATGAAACAGGCAAAGTTAAATATCTTGAAAAGTTAATTTGATAAAAACTAAAGTGAATTTGATTTAGTTTCGGTAGGGTTTTATATAAGTTGGGGGATAAAGGAGGGAAGAAATATGACAATAAAGTTTGAGGAGAAGGATCTGAAGATACTGAAATGCATCGAGCAAAATGGGAACTGCAACTTAGATGAGATTGCAGAGCTCACCGGAATGTCCCGATCAACGGTCCATTACAGGCTGAAAAAATACCGGAGAATGGGTCTCATAAGGGGTATTTTTGCTGAACTTGATCCTCAGAAGCTCGGTCTTGATATAACAACAATAACGTTTGTTAACGTCAGCTATGACACAAGTTCAGCAGATGAGATAGGAGAGAAGCTTGCGTCGATTTCAGGTGTTTTTGCAGTCTACTACGTTCTTGGAGACTATGACTTCATCGTTGTTGCAAAGGCGAAGGACAGGGATGATCTGAAGAGGATACTCAGGGAAATCCATTCTGTTGAGGGGGTTATAAAGACCGGAACCCATTTTGTTGCATCTGTTGTTAAGGAAGAGAGGAGGCTTTTGGTGAATTACAATGAGGAAGACCTCAAAAAGCTATTCTGTGAGAGGTGAATTAAAACCTGAGGA
>JALUWC010000147.1 GCA_027019885.1 Geoglobus sp. | reverse complement strand
AGAGCAGGCCTTGATGAGGAAAAAGAAGGGTGAGGTGGGCAGCATTCATGCAGGATTCATCCTGAACAGAGAGGAGGACATTCCCGTTGTCCTCGACACATCTCTCGTTGTGAGCGAACATCTTGCAATTCTTGCAGGAACTGGGAGCGGGAAGAGCTATCTCGCAGGAGTTATTGTTGAGGAGCTGCTCAAGCCCTACAACAGGGCATGCGTTCTGGTTTTTGACCCTCATGGAGAGTATCACACACTCAGAGAGGTTGAGGGAATTCAGGAGTTTGGAGAGAACAATTACAAGCCTTCAGTCAGAATTTTCTCAAGAGACGACATTAAGCTCAGGTTGAGCGAGCTTGAGTATGATGAGCTTGTTAACCTTCTTCCAAATCTGAGTGAGAAGATGGAGGCAACACTGAACTCCATTTATCGGGAGATGTCAGAGGAGCATTTCACAGCAGACAGTCTTATAGAAAGACTTGAAGAGCTCAGGGACTCGGAGAGCCTGGCTGAAAGCACGGCCAACGGTCTGATATGGAGGATAAGGAGATACCTGAAGGACATGGATCTGGTAGATGATTACAGACATATCGATCTTAAAACTCTGCTCAAGCCGGGGCAGGCAAGCATACTCCAGCTCACAGAGTTCAGCGACCTTGAGCAGGAGATTCTTGTGTCCGCGATGATGAAGAGAATACTCAAGGCGAGAATCAATGCTGAGAAGGGGAATCCGGGTGAGAGAGTGGATTATCCTGTCTTTGTCGTAATTGAAGAGGCTCACAGATTCGCCTCAAGGGATTCCAGAAGCTATGATGTTCTCAGAACCATTCTGAGTGAGGGGAGAAAGTTTGGTCTTGGAGTTTGTTTGATAAGCCAGAGACCATCCAAAATTGACAGCGACATTCTGAGCCAGTGCATGACCCAGATTATCATGAGGATCGTGAATCCGGCAGATCAGGAGAACATTAAGAAGAGTGTTGAGAGCATAGGTAAGGAAATGATTGATGAACTGCCCGGGCTTACGAAAGGTCAGGCTCTCGTGGCTGGAGTTGCTGTGAACACTCCGATTCTCATGAGAGTCAGAAAAAGGCTGACAAGCCATGGTGGTATGAGCAAAAACGCTCCAGCAGAATGGAGGAGATGGACGGAGAAATCGGAAAGTAAGGGGATTGCGGTAAAAAAGGATATGAGGTTATTCTGGGATGAGGATTGATGAGTGGTTGCATGCAGGGGGTTACTTTGAAAGCAGAAGCAGGGCGAAGATAGCTGTCAGAAAGGGGCTTGTGCTTGTAAATGGCAGAAAAGTTAAGCCTTCTCACAATGTGACAGGAAATGAGAGGATAGATGTTCTCACAGAAAGTTATCCAGCAGGATACTACAAGCTTAAGGAGCTTGATGAATTGTGGGGTGTTTTCACAGGGAATGAGGTTGTTCTGGATACTGGAAGCAGTGCAGGTGGATTTCTGCTGTATGCAGGTGAAAAGGCAAGGATGGTTTTTGGTATCGAATACAGCAGGGAATTTGAAAGTGAACTCAGAAGGATAGAAAATGAAAGAGAAAACATCAGGGTTTTTATTGCAGATGCCTTCACATTCGATACATCCATTCTACCAGATCTGGATCTTATTCTCTGTGATCTGACGCTTGAGCCTGAAGATTCACTGAAAGCATTGAGGAGATTTCTCCCAAAGCTGAAGAAAGGTGGAAAAGTTGTTTTTGTTTCGAAGGGAAAGGGGGTTAGCTTTGAGGAGCTTGAAGTTGTAGATGCTGTTGAGGCGAGGGAGAAGAAGGAGTGGTATTATTTTCTGAGGAAAATTCAGTGATGGGGTAGATCTGGAAAGAAGCCCGAGATAATGGGGGATCATTCAAGTACCCGTATGCATCCTGCAAAATTGAGAGAAAGGTGGTATCTACAGCACTGACTCAAGACTTCACATCTTCAGATCTTCAGTCAAAAGCTCAACCCATGAAAGTGGATAAACTTTCCTTTTTATCCTCACCTCTTTAACTTCAAGGGAAGTTTTTATCACTCTCATTTTTTCGAGTAATCTGATTATTTATCTTTTCCAGAACTCCATCCGGGTCTTTTGGATAGATCGTACACACTTAAACCGCTATTTTTGCTCGTGAATTCATATATGAGTTCTTCAGCGTACTCTCTCTGCAACTCCAGCATTTAAGACACCTCGGGAATGTGTCAATTGAGGCTTGGCAGTTTAACTACGCTTATCCAAGCTTTAGGCTACACTCACAATATTTTAGGAATTTTATCAATGCATAGTATATAAATTAATACAGAAAACATCCCAGTAGATAGAACTTACAGAATTCGACAAAGTAATCATTGTAACGATAACAGGCGATATGGCGGATATAAAAAAGCCTATTTCTCCATGAGTTCGTTTGTGGTGAATTCTCTAAGGCATCTGCACGGAATGATAAAAAAGCAGAGTCAAAAAAATTGGTAAAATTGGGCTACCTCGATACAAACCCCATCTTTCTGGTTTGAGCTACAAATTGACAGATAGTGGCTGGCAACCGGCGAAAAAATTGGATGGCCAGAAAAAAGGGGAAGGGACGCATGATTGAACCCGTATTGGTGTTCTCCTTTATACCTCTCCCAGTCTTTGTGCCAATATTGTTTTAGAGTGCTGGAGACGTAGCAGCCAGTTACTTTTTAAATACCGGCGTTCTGAGAAAGCGGGTAAATGACAATAGCACATTTAAAGATTGCAGCTATTCTTTCGGCTCTGAGGTGGAGGGAGTAACCCTGCAGAAAATATAATTTCTGGATGGCTCCACATCGAATCCCGAACCATACAATCTCTTCAAAATTGCCTCCAGTATCCATGCAAAGAATTCCGAGTACTCTTTCCCCATGCTGTGGTAAGCCATTATCTCCAGAGACTCATTTTTCCTTCTATAGGTCAGATGATCAAAAAAACCAGAATCCAGCACGAATGATTCCAGGTAGATCAGGTACTCGTGTTGATCCAAATTATTAACTGGCTTCTCTGCGATTGAGCTTATTGCGTATTCCACGTAGTCCATAAGGATAGTTTCGTCTCTCTCGC
>JALUWC010000146.1 GCA_027019885.1 Geoglobus sp. | reverse complement strand
GCAAGGAAAGCCTCTTTCGCTTCCTTAGCTGAATTAAATCCAAGCATCACTTTGTCTTCGTCATATTCTCCCGTATCAGGATTTTTCTGGTGGATAACATAAACCTTACGGGAATCTTCATTCGGACCCAGATAGCAGTCTACATGATCCCCATCTACGCCTTCAGTTAATCTGATGTAACCATAAGGATACTTCATTTTGGTTTCCCATTTATGGCCATCCGGATCCACTCCGCGCCTAACACTCCCTTTACGGTTCTCTATCGAGATAGGGAGTCCCTGGAAGGTTGTCCGGTAATGCAGTTTATGGCCGCTGTAAGTGAGGGATTTTTGGAATTCTTTATTTTCCTCTATCCAGGAATGAAAATCCTCAATCTGAGGTTCTCCCAAATCCCTTGCTATCACATATCTCATTTATCACTCCTCTCTTGACAGAGAAATAATTTACAATTAACTTTTAATAAAGTTTGCAGTGGGGTCAAGAGACACAAACTTGTGTTGTGATCTAAGATAATTAGATCTACCTCACTACAAACCTTATTAAATTTTGTCATAATCCTGCACTGAAAATAAAATCTTATCCAACCTCAACTCCCAGCTCTTCCGCAAGGTCCGGATAAACTCTCTCCCACGAGCCTCTGCAAAAAGGGTGCTGGCTGCCTGCTGCTACCCACCATTCTTTTGAAGGCCTTCCTATGTTGCTTTTCCCGGGCCAGATTGCAATTTCTGCATATTTATCCTTTATCTTTTCATCCAGAAGCGGTTCATCTACCAGCAAAACAATCTTTCCATTGATTTTTTCACAGTGCTTGCAGGTGCCCTGATCAATCACCTCAAGCCTTTGCAGATAAATCTTCTCATCAGGTGCACTATTGGCTTTCTCCTCTGCAAGAAAGGCATTATTAATGTTATCATTCACTTCATACTCAACAATCCTGCGCCAATCACGGTTTATATCACCAAATCTGTCAAAGAGGTCCTGCACTAATTTCCCTTTCGATTTTCTCTCTCTAATGCCTTGAGTAAATACTTTCTTAATCCCGCTTTTCAGATTGTTCGTAAGAGCTGTAATATGTTCACCCAACACATCTTCAGCAAGAATTAAACGCTGTGTGTCAAAATCTGAAAGATTAAATGTTTCTCGAAGTTTCTTAATAGAATCAGATATCGTCTCAAACTTACGGTTTTTATACTTCAGTTCTTCAAGCTTCAGTGCCTCAATTGCTTCCCTGGTATTGTATTTGAGCATACGATTAAGAATACGTCCCAACACCTCGGATTCCAGAATCATCTTTTTCTCAACATCCTTTAAGTGTCTGTTTAGAAACTTCTCAATCTGTGCAATAATCTCTTTCCACTGCTTCCTTGTTATAGGCTTACCTGTTTCAGGATTAAATAGAATCTTCCCTTTAAACTTTAAAGGTTCCAAATCATCGATATTGTCATTCACAGCTTTCCTGAAGGTAGTAACTTTAGGAAGATCAAAGTATCTGCATAACCCAAGGTATACAGCATCCAGGATTTTCCCTACATAACGAATCCACTTTTCAACCAGCTCTTCTTGTGCCCGATAAAGAAAAGACTCTCCTTCTTTCTCCCTGTGCCGGATTGTTATAGGCAAATCCATGGCTTTTGATAGCTCAGTAGCTGCCTTCTCAAATTTCTCCTGTCTGTTATCCTCATTCACATCTTTTACATAAATCTTAAAATCCATATCGGCCACCACTTAAGAAAAGTAGAAACAATAAAACTATTACAATAACCAGCAAAACCATAACGACCTCAAACTATTATCTCGATTACATTTGGGTCCTTTATTGATTTCTCAAACTTCCGCTTTCTCTCTTCAAATCGACGGTTCCGGGAATACTCCTCATTTTTCTGCATTCTCCCGTTATCCTGAACTTCGTTTTGCACTTTTTCCTCCACCTCCGATTCCTCAGGTTTTTCATCTTGCACTCCTATCCGCTGCCCCATCTGCATCTGCATCTGCATTAATTGAATGACATACGGATTTAAGGGAATTTTCGACCAGGGCTGATTATAAGGTTTCTTATCCTCTTCCTTCCTTAGATCATCAATCGAATCTGTGGTTTCAAGTCTGTTTTTCCTGATCTCATTATTTAATTTGGGATCATCTTTTTCGTATCCCAGAAACTCAAAAGTGTGCTTAGGATCTATCCTGTCCAATATCTTCTGAAAATGCCCGGCCATGAAAGTTAGAATTGAGCCTAACCCTCTACTTTTTGATGCTTCTAACCTGGGCTCAACATTTTCACCAAAGATCCCTGTCGATCTCTGCGTCTTAATCCCTAGTTCTTCAAGATCAACTCCAAACAGTGCTGCAACAGAAGACCATAGAAATTCTGTCCATTGTGCAAACTGCATCTCCTGGTTGGTTTTACGTAAATCTATCCACTCTAATTTCCGCTCACTCTTTCCCTCCCCACCTGAAGGAACAATAGGAATCCTCCATTTTGACAGAGGACCTCCTGACATGATATCGATGATGTATTCTTCTATAGCCTCAACTTCTTCCATATCAGCATCACCGGATAGAAGCAGCATACCTCTAGGAAGCTTGTCTTCAGTAAAGGCACCCATGTTATAGACAAAAGTGTTGATGAGAGCAGTAATTAAATCTATCGCTTGCTCAACATACGAATATCCGTAATATGCATGATCAATATCAGTCCGGGGATTCATGTAATCAAAAAGTAATTCATCAGCGGTATACCTGGCAGTTACTACCATATTAACTTCTTGAATAAATCGAATTGCATCATCTCCTTCATAGCCCTCTTCTGTGACACGATAAATTGTCGCAGGATCCACAGCCCAAAAGGCATAAACTGATTTACCTTTAGTGTATTGAAGCTCTGTTGTTACTTGATCCAGAGTTAAAAGATCCCGTATCAATTTAGATGCAAATCCATCAAGCTTGTCTTCTCTATCAGGGTCCTTGCCAAATCCGGTATCAAGAAAAAAATCTTCAAGCTGTTTTATAACTTTTTGATCTTCTCCAGATGGTTTTGCATCCCTGTCTTTCAATTTGATTCTAAAACAA
>JALUWC010000145.1 GCA_027019885.1 Geoglobus sp. | reverse complement strand
ATGGTTGCCAGTCCAGTATTCTTCAAGCATAGCCGTACTCGCCTCACCGCATGCCATCCTTGCAGCATCGTATCCATGTCCTTCATAGAAAATCTCCCACTGGCTTCTTAAGGGCACATCGAGTTCATTCGAGCTTTTTGTCTCCTCTATACCAACTTTCTCAAACAAGCCAATTGATTTGCCACGAAGTCCAATTTCATGCTTTATACCATTGACGACTGCTATTCCGACCAAGCCTCCATGACCGTCCTCATAAAATTCTCCTCCAAGCTTGAAGTTATCACCTTCAAGCTCTACATGCACAGCATACATTCTTCTTGCCCCCTCGTATACGATCCTCGTTTTCCCGTTGAGATTTATTTTTATAGATTTTGCATTTTCTGGAACATCCCATCCCACGAATACCTTTGTTGCCTTTCCTTCCAGAGTAATCGGATACTCTTTACCGTCCACCATTACTTCTCCTTTCAGTTTTAGATAGTTGTTGTCAATTGTTCCTATAAGGTAAGCCATGGCAGTCTTCTGTCCGGTAGAATCGATTAACACTCCACTGGAAGTCAGATTCAGAACTATGGTGTTGTCATTTGTGTCTAAAGTTATTACTGTTTTTGTCTGCTTTCCCATCGCGGGACTTACTACGCTGCTTAACATCGCTAAAACCAGCAAAGCAACCACAGCCCTTTTCATCGCATCACCTCTTCTCTATTTACTTGATACTTACTGATATATATTAATTCTGACCATGTTTTGAGAATATAAAATTAATTTAATATTCTAAACCTATGGTCAGAAAGTTTATATACAGAAATTCCAACATTAGATCGTAGAGTTTCTTCATCATTACTTTTTCCCCAAGTTCGCAGCCCTGATTTCCATTGACTTTAAAGTTTGGAGGCATAGATTATTTTAGTTCTTTTTTCTTACTCTGACGCACCTCAACATTCAAACCATCATCACAGACATACCGTAAAACTGCCCCCTGTAAACTATGCATTTGCCATGGGTTTTGTCCCAGATTGCGTTTAACTCTTTAGAAGAAATTCTGAGTTTTGCCTTCCCTTCCCTATCTGCTATCTCAATTGCCTTTTTCAGGGTTGGAAACCTTTCCATTTCCTCTTCAGAGATATAGATGCAATCTGTTCCATTTTCAATTTTTCCAACTTCTATAATGTTATGCTGTTCAGCCATCAAGGCAAATCCGAAGATGAGGAAGGAAAGTGAGTAAGAGGTGAAGAAGGTGATTAGAGAGGCTGTAAGGATGAATTTAGTGCCTCTCTTGATGCCTTTTTTCCTAGCAAATAATATGGAAAGTATTATACTGACCAGGAGCAGAACTAAAGCCAGAATTTCGAAGGATCTAGCAGAAACAAGGATTATGAAGGCAACGAGGGCAAGCAGCGCTCCGATGAGCATGGAGGGTATATAGTCTTTTGCTGACATTGAATCACCTCTCTAAAGTAAAAAATAAGAAATTAATAATTATTCCTCCCAATATCCATTTATGTTCCCATAAACTATCCACCAGTCATCACTGCACCACTTGTCCGTACCCCAGAAAGCATACCAGTAGTTCATTATGCATTCTGGATGTTCCCAACTCCAAGTTCCTCGATCAGGTGCATTGAATAAATGGGAGATCTCATGTTGCACAACACTGTCATCAGGCCAATCTGTTGGTCCGGTTTCCGATCCAACAGCATAGGGGATGTATTCTCCAGTTTTATCGTTGTATCCATTCATGTAGGCTATCCCATTGTGATCCAACTGATCAGCCCATCCAAATTCTATCTCGTAATGTTCGGTTGCATACCAGCCCCAATCCTCTTTGAGGTCTTCAAGAGCCTCATCCGCTGGACTTAACCCGCTTAGAGGGTCCCAACTTATATCACTTAAATCCCATCGATTATACAGCCATATATCCACCATATCCACACCAAAATTAGATTTGAATCTGTCCAGCGCATTGTAGGTTTCAGTAATCCAGCCCGTTCCATCGGGTCCATGACCGTAATTGTCATCCATCGCTACGAAGATGTATACTAATATCACTCCATCATCTCTTTTGTAGGGGCCGAGTGGTGTAGATGTAGTTGTATAAGATGTGACTTTTCGAACGTCATCAATCTGATGTTTCAATGTGTGTTGATCTGCAATGTCTGAACCTTCAGGATTTATTAAACCCTTTTTTACAAGCTCTTTAACGTATTCTTTAGGCAAAGGGACGCCATCCACTATCACAACTTTTGGATTGTCCGGATCTACGCCATATTTCTGCTTAAATCTCTCTTTAGCTTCTTCAGCTATGGTTAACATCTCTTTTTTGCTTATCACAGCATCGTATTTAATTCCTTTTTTCTCAAGCTTCTCCTTCAACCATTCTGGCAATTTCCCATCCGGTGTTACTATCACTTTCTTCTCTCCAAGCAAAGTTCCATTGAGGAAATATGGCAGCTCGTTTCTTGCAAACTTTATATCGTTCTCTGTTATGTTGTATTTTTTGTACAGTTCCTGCAGCTCATCTGTTGTAAGTTCTTCCGGTAGTTTTAAGTCAGGTGATGTACTTCCACCCCTAGCAGACACCACACTCCCCACCATCACCAAAACCAGCAACACTGCCAATGCTCTTCTCATCACAACACCTCTTTCTCTATTTACTTAACACCTACTGATATATATTAATTCTGACCATAGATTTAGAATAAGAATATTATTTTTATAATTCTCAAGCAATGGTTAGAAAATTTATATCACATTAACATGAATGTCAAATAACTCGTTCCTATTAGGGTGGGATCTACACTTCCCAACATCAGCAGAACCAGCAACACCAATACAGCTTTTTCACACTATCGCCTCAAACACCTAATCTTACTCCATTATTTAAATTTTTCTTTTCATAACATCTTTCAATGTTCGAACAAGTTTTAACATTCGATATACTCCGAATATTCACATGACTCCGAATCATTCGGTCTTCTCTTTACATTCGATTAACACCGAATATTCGGACACCTCCGAATGATTCGGAGAGTTATCGAAAAATAGGGCTGTGCGAAGGATTGAGCATGGAAGCGGTGAA
>JALUWC010000144.1 GCA_027019885.1 Geoglobus sp. | reverse complement strand
CTCCCATTGGACCCTCAACAGGCCAGCCCCACCTGAAGCTGTAGAAGACAAAAAAGACAGCCTTCAGGTAACAAACCCTCCAACTTCTAAAACACAGCAAAATTTTATTTATCGCATTCCAGAGGTTTTGTCACACGATATTATCAAAGTGATATAACCCAATTATCAGATGCAATGGTCAGGACTGGTCTAACTTTTCATTTTTACCGACGTCTATCTATCTCTGGAGGCAGACTGGACTAATGGAGAATCCAGTTATTTATTACCACTCCACTTAAAAGCCCTACGGAATCCTAGCGCCTCAGCTTCCTGTACTGTGGCAACATAGCATTCGTTCTTTTCCACTTCAACAACCGTTTTGTCGTACTGCTGGTCAAAAGGCAGATGATAAATTTTTTCACCAGTTTTTTTCGAAATATTACATTTGATACAAGGGTATTCCTCTAAACTAACACCCTCCATGTACTTAATACCAAGTGCTTTTGCAAAAAGTTTAGCTCGGTCGGAAAGCCTTGTTGATGTGATGAAAACGCCCATTACCTCCTTTTCAGGATTATCAATCTGATAAGCAATAACTGTGCCATATAATTGAAATATATGCTTTTCGTGAATTGTTTTATAGCGTGACCAGTATTTACATTGAACAATATAAACGAAGTCTCCTCTCACAGCTATGATGTCCCTACCTAAATCCGCAAATCCTTCTACTATGCCTTGGTAATACACTTTCCACCCTTTGCTCTCATATTGATAACCAATAAACCTTTCGAAATCTCGCCCTATCTCCCATTTAGATTTTTTCTTCTTCCAATACCTATCGAGAGCTAGCTGATTTCTTTCTATAGAAGTAAGAGAGTTATACTCAGCACTAGTTAGCCACTTACTAACAGGATCTCTTTCTTCATATTCGGAAACCTTATATTCCTTACCAACAAGCTGGCGAACAAGATCATCTAAATCTTCTCCCTTAAAATCCACTAACCAAGGGAAGAGCGCCTCATAATACTCAAGCTGATACTTGAAAACGCGCCAAAGTTTTTCAGCTCGTCTCCTATCAGCCGCTACCTCTCTAACCGTCTCTGCTGCTTTTCTAGCAGGTCTCTTTTTCGTTTCCAGATACCTTGCTTTTTTCAAATCTTCAAGATAGTAGTAGTCTGCATACGCACTAGCCAGCCAAGGAAAACCTTTTGATTTCTCTCTTGCTAGTACTTCAATAGCTTCTCTTTCTTCTTGTAACTTTTTCTTCCAGTCAGCTTGTTCTTGCTTAAGACTTTCTTCTCTGCGTTCAACTTCATCAAGTCTAGGCTTCAGTTGTGTATAAAGCCGTGCTTTATTGTATATATCAACTATCCAAGACAAAACGCCTAAGACAACCAGAATACCTAAGCTAAAAAGCACAATCTTCATAGGTTTAAATCTCCACAAGTTTAAACTTGCTCAAGAAATCTCCTCCTCATAGTACTAAAGCAATCAGCAACTAACGACATAGCTTACAGACAACAAGACCTTACGAGAAGCGCTGATGGATCTCTCTTTTTCCTCCAACCTGTCTTGTTAATGGACCACCTCTCAAGGAGAGAAGAATAAGACTTTTATCTAACGACTAACCTCACCCTCCGCTATGGAGCGCATCGGAATGACGGTCAGGTGAAGCGATTTATTAGCCATGCTGCTCCGCGAGCGCTCTAAGTCTAGCTTCAAGGCCATCTTTAAGCTGCTTCATGTTTTTAAAGAAGATAACTGGAAAATCTTTGAGGTCAAATTCCAGTTTTGTACCATCTTTCGCAATATAAATGGGCGTTTTCCCAATGCCTTGAGCATAACCAGCCTCATAGAAAACGTTAGGTCTTGAGTTGGTTAGATCCACGATCACAAATTCAGCCTTTCTTATTGATTCCAGAATTCGATCGGTAATACGTTCATTAGACTGGGTCTCATCCACACGCTCAGCTTGGACACCACACCTGCTAGCGCCTTCCTTTATTGCATCTAGAATGTCTTCCAGCTCTGGATTGTCAGGATCAATTGCCATGGCAACAAAAGCGTAATTGCGTTCAATATTAAGCTCAACCTTTGGCTCATCGTCCTTGGATATTTTTTCTTCAACAGGTGCCCTCAACACACCAATGGTTTGATCTATCATGTCAACAACCTGATTAACCATGCTCATCCCGTAAGGGGGATCAAATAGCATTGCAAATGGGTCAACATTCTGCATCACGAGGCCACCTACAGCGGGTGGTGGCCCTATTGTTAATGTATGAAAGCATCGCGCCTCAATCACTTCTTGGCGCACCCACATCTTATTTTGATTGATGTATGACTTTAGTTTTTTTCGCCGCTCCTCATCTCGGTAGGATGCCGACCAATCTAAAACCGCTTGTTTGAATTCATCTAGCTTTCGGATTTTTTCTTCTACTTCCATAAATCATATCCTTTGTGGCGAACCCATGAATTTACCCAATCGCCATTACCCTAGCAACACTCACTACACAATTGCTATTATATTGCGTCTCAAAGAGGTGCTTGTCAAGCAGAAGTCCTCTCCTGGAAGCTGTTTAAACCAGACGAACCTCCCTTTCTCCGTGAGTCACCAGCTCCTCTAAACCACTTCGTAGGTGGAAAAATCACCACCGAACCTTTCAGAACGGTTAGCGGGCGAAGGGGCCGCCGGTGAGCTGGTCTATTATGTCCCTGGCCCGGCGGCGGGCTTCCCTGTCGGCCTTCTTCACCTCCTCCAGGGTACCTACAGGCCCGGGGTGCCACCCCTCCAGCACCATCTCTACCACCCTGGCCAGCTGGGGGAAGGAGATCTCCTCCCTGAGGAAGGCCTCCACGGCCACCTCGTTGGCGGCATTGAGGGCCGCAGGGGCCGTGCCTCCCATCTCCAGGGCTTTGTAGGCCAGAGCCAGAAGGGGAAACCGGCCGGTGTCCGGTGCCTGGAAGGTGAGGGGAGGACACTTGGTGAGGTCCAGGGGCTCCACTCCACTCTCCAGCCTCTCGGGAAAGCCCAGGGCATAGGCTATGGGCACCCTCATGTCGGCAGGACCCATCTGGGCCAGCATGGCCCCGTCCTTGAACTGGACCAG
>JALUWC010000143.1 GCA_027019885.1 Geoglobus sp. | reverse complement strand
AACCATTCTCAGGCATTCAAGGCTGTGAACATAACAAAATACGAGGGTTCCAAGACTTGCTTGAAATGCCACGAAAAGGAGGTGAGGGATTTTGCCCACTCCATACACTACAGGATGGCAAGTCTTGTCAGCGATATAGAGAACCACGACAGGGTTTTGATCGGGGGTAGATTTATATACGACGATTTCTGCGGAGCTATATTCTGGAAGGGGAATGTATCTGTGAATTTCATAGGAAAGGCTATTCTAAAAAAGGCACCAGCCGGAAAGGAGGAGCTTAAGGGGACGCTCATAGCAACCGGATGTTCCATGTGTCACAGTGTCACCCTTGGCAGGATTCCAAGTATGGAGCCAACGAAGGAGGATTACGAGAACATAGACTGCTTGGCATGTCATCATGGTGGAATACAAGAGCGGAGCCATCGGACTTAAGAAGGGCTGGAAAACAATAGTTAAGGAGGGAAATCAGTTCAGATACGTACTTGCACCCAAGAGTGATGCTGTTAAACTTGCAGAAAAAATAGCTTCAAAACCACCAAACGAGACATGTCTGGCATGCCATGCATTCTCAGGTGGAGGGCCCCACTTCAAGAGATCGAACCTGTCTCCTGACTTAATTAGGAATGTCAACGAAGAATTTGATGTCCACATGGTAAGAGGTTTGTTCTGCTCTGACTGTCATGTTTTTGAAGACCACAAATTTGGACTTAACAGCTCTGATACATGGGCAAGAGACTCAAACAAGACAGTGAGCTGTGAAGACTGCCACGAAAAGCGCCATAGAGTCCCGATTGTGGGCTCTGTTCTGAATACATTCCACCAGAAAGTTGCATGCCAGACCTGCCACATACCCATCATAGCGAGGGAAAAGTATCCCACAGATGTCAGAAGAGACTGGAGTCACATTGAATTCAATGAAAAGCTTGGCAGATGGGAACCTGAAATAACGCTGAAGAGTAACGTAATTCCGGTTTATCTCTGGTGGAATGGGGAAAGCAGAGAGGCTTACGTTTATCCAGAAAGGGCAAAGGTTGTTGATGGGAAGATAATTCTTTCAAAGCCTATTGGTTCAAAGGATGATGAGGACTCAAAGATATACCCATACAAACTACACACAGCGATTGTTCCTTTCGACGAGGGGCGTGGGGTTCCAGTACCGATCAAGGTTGGCATGGTCTTTGCCTTGGGAGACTACAACAAAGCGATTAATGCTGATGCAAGTGTTTCTGGTCTGAAGTTTGATGGAAAGTATGTAACACTTGTAAGATACATGGCTGTGACCACGGAGTTTTGCCCAAGGAAGAGGCTCTGAAGTGTGTTGACTGCCACAGCCGTGGGGAAGGATGCCATGGGGTAAACTTGGATGTGGGGTACTACCAGAAGCCATTTACTTCTTCACACCACTGCTGTTCCTTGCAGGTGTGGTGATTACAGGGTACTCCTATCTGGGCTTGAGAAAAGAGTAACTTATTTTTTAGCTCTTTTTATTTTTTGCTGAGAGATTGAAAAACAGACTTACTCGGAACAGTTTTATTTAGTCCCTTTAATTTTTCGATGTGAGACCTCCTGAAGACAGAGACATGGAGCTCAGAGAGCATATTTCCGAGATGAGAGACAGAGCGATAAAAGCGCTGATCCCATATCTCATTGTCTTGGGAGCTCTCTTCTACAAATCCGAGTATATAATAACATTCCTGTGGAACGATCTCTTTCAGGGAAAGAGCATGGTTGTCTATTACCCCCTTGAATACCTGATATCAAGACTTCTCATATCGGCATTTTTGGCATTCATAGCAACCTATCCCTGGATAATCTACCAGATATATCTTTTTATGAAGCCCGGCCTTTACGAACATGAGAGGAGTTTTCTCAGGCTTGTGTTCCCGTTCTCCTATATCTCTTTTGTTGTTGGAGCTCTGCTTTCCTACTTCGTAATACTTCCTGTTCTCTATTCAACATTTGTTGTTGAGTACTTTGGAGCAGAGCCATATCTTTCTGTGAAAGAATCCCTCCTGAACTCGATAAAGCTCACACTTTCCATAGGTCTTGCATTCCAGATTCCAACCGTAACTCTTGTAGCTGTAAAGCTAAGGCTTGCCTCCTCAAAATGGCTTAGAGAGAAGAGGATTCTGGTATATCTGGCTGTTTTCATTCTGGCAACAAACATAACCTTCGACATAACAGGCTTCAGCCAGATGATAATCCTAACTGCAGTTGTGGTGATGTACGAGTTAAGTATTTTAATAGCCAAGGTTTTCGAGAGTGGAGAAAATGAAAAGGGTATTGCTGATGGTGAGAGATCAGATGCAGCATAGCTCAGGAGTTTGCAGATACCGTGATGTGATGCCTAACAGAAAAAGACTGGGAAAATGCCGGTGAAGTTATCGAATGAATAACGGGCTGTTGAAAAAGAGGTTCTTCACAACATCACCGCATTCTTTGCACTCTACATCCTCGTATTTGCTTTCTCAACGTTTGCCGTGCCCCTGACAGGGATTGACATGATCCTGTCGATCTCCGCTGTTTCCACATCAATAAAAAATGTGGAGCTTGGAACTGGTCCGGTTGGGTCTTCAGGGAGCTATTCTTCTCTCAGCAACGCTGCCAAGATTGTCCTGAGCTTCGACATGAGGGCAGGGCGACTTGAGCTATTTACAGTCCTTTCCCTATTCATTTCATCTTTCTGGAGGAAAAGGGGTAACCATAAAAAAGCTATTATTAATTATTGGAAAATAAATAAAAGTTTGCTGAAAGACTTTTATATGGACTAAAAGGTTTGAAAAATCTTTAAATAAGAAAAAGGCAATTCCAGATAGAGATATGGAAAAATCCGTGTCTCCGGTGAGGTGATGCTGCATGATATGCGAATGTGGAGAGAGGTTGATTGTTTCCGGAGACCTGTGTTTCTGCAACAACTGTGGATGGCTCATACACCCGAACAGGAGGATCCATCCAAGATCATAGCAATCAGCTTATCACTATCTTGTGGACACCATCTATTCTCAGGAACTCATCAACCAGCTTTCCCGGAATTTTTGTCTCCGTAACAACTGTGAGCTTGCTTTCAACACTCATCTCAGGGTCCTCAGC